>NZ_AAEW02000027.1 GCF_000167355.1 Desulfuromonas acetoxidans DSM 684 | reverse complement strand
TATTTGGGAAAACGCAAGGTGGAACAGAATGGCCCGACCAAAGTTGCCCCGGCAGAGGTTGGAACAACCAGACTGGTGTGTCCCGCTGCCAGAAAGCGATTTTTTCCCAGGACGAAAACAGGTGCGTTTTGCGATAGTGTCCGACCTGTTTGCCTTGATCGATGACATACAATGTATTGTACAGAGCGTTGCCATCTTTTTCGGGAAGGCTGCCGACGATCACCAGCTTCAGCTCCAATGACAGGGACTGTAGAGTGATCAGGACGCGTGGCGTCTGCTCGGCAAGGTCGGACAGGTGGCGATAATCGTATCCGGTGCTCCACATCTCGGGGAGCACGGCAAGCTGTGCGCCTTGAGCAGCAACACGGCGTAATCCTTCACTGGCTGTGGCCAGATTGTGATCGATTTCGCCGAGGGAGATATTAAATTGTACAGCGGCGGCGGTGACATCGTGTTTCATGGTGGTCAAATCCTATGGATAGGCGTGAAAACGGCATTGGAAAACCACGTAAGTATAGCCTATGCCCTTTCTCTCCTGCAAGTGTTCACTCTGTCGTTACGGGGTGGGGTTCAGCGACGTTACCAATAAAGCAACTGGCTGGAATAGCGTATATTTTTTGTATACACGTCTTTGTGTAGACCAAAAACAACAGAAAGTCACAAATAGGGATTTGAATGGTTGACACCTTCTGGGGGCAGGTGATATTACAATATTCTTTGGTTTGGTAGACCAAGAATTGATGGTATGGGCAAATAAGTGTAAAAGGTTGGCGGGAGGCCGTCAGCTTCCATTTTATGAAATGTGTATTGTTTGTTGGTGACACTGTTACTGCTGGCAGTTGCACCATGTATTATTCCTTAATTTTCTTTTTTTTGTTATGGGGGAAGTTTTGAAAAGCTTGTTTACACTCTTGTTCATTCTGTTGGCAGTGCCCGCGTTTGCCAGTGGTGGAGGAGGTCATGAAATTCATGACCTGACTGGGTCTGTGCTGGGTATCCTGGCTCTGATTATCTTCGTGGGGGCCTATAGTCTGGTCATCATGGAAGAGCAGTTGCATATGCGCAAAAGTAAGCCGGTAATGCTGGCTGCCGGTGTTATCTGGGTACTGGTTGCATTTGCTTACAAACACATTGATCCTTCGGGTCCGCATGAAGCGATCAAGCATAACCTGATTGAGTACGCAGAACTGTTCCTGTTTCTGCTTGCCGCTATGACTTACATCAATGCCATGGAAGAACGTAACGTTTTTCAGGCCCTGCGTTCCTGGCTGGTTTCCCGTGGTTTCTCACTGCGAGTGATTTTCTGGTTGACCGGTTTGCTGGCGTTCCTGATCTCGCCGATTGCTGACAACCTGACCACGGCTCTGCTCATGGGTGCGGTTGTTATGGCCGTGGGTGGTTCCAACCAGCGCTTTGTTGTTATGGCCTGTATCAACGTTGTTGTCGGCGCCAATGCCGGCGGTGCGTTCTCGCCGTTTGGTGATATCACCACGCTGATGGTCTGGCAAAAAGGGATGGTTGATTTTGGTGAATTTTTCGCTCTGTTCCTGCCTTCTCTGGTCAACTGGCTGGTGCCGGCCCTGATCATGAACTTTATGATCAGCAAAGAAACTCCTCAGGCTCTTGACGAAATGGTTAGCATGAAGTTTGGTGCCAAGCGAGTCATGGTTCTGTTCCTGTGCACCATCGTTACGGCGGTTTCTTTCCATAACTTCCTGCATCTGCCCCCTGCAGCCGGTATGATGCTGGGTCTTGGCTATCTGGGCATGTTCTCCTATTACATCAAGCGCAAAGAGCATGCTGCGCTGATGGCGGACGGTCCGATGGATATGACCAGCGAAGAGAGCCATCACGGTTTTGACCTGTTCCGCAAGATTGCCCGTGCCGAATGGGATACGCTGCTGTTCTTCTACGGTGTTATCCTCTGTGTCGGCGGTCTCGGCCAGTTCGGTTATTTGGCGATGGCGTCTCAAGCCATGTACACTGGGCTGGGTCCTTTCCAGGCCAATGTTCTGGTTGGTATTTTGTCGGCCATTGTCGACAACATCCCGGTTATGTTTGCCGTGTTGACCATGGAGCCGCACATGTCTCATGGTCACTGGCTGCTGGTGACTCTGACCGCTGGTGTCGGTGGCAGTCTGCTGTCCATTGGTTCCGCAGCCGGCGTTGCCCTGATGGGTACTGCTCGCGGCATCTACACCTTTGGTCGTCACCTGGTATTTACCCCGGCCATTGCTCTGGGTTATGCTGCCAGTATCGCACTGCACATGTGGATTAACGCCAGTCATTTCCACTAGGCGAATAGTGCTTCAATGTTAAAATTCAACGCCGGACTCTTCAGGGAGTCCGGCGTTGTTGTGTCTGCTCCATGGAGATGCTGTGGCCGGATTGTATATCCATATTCCATTTTGCCGTCAAAAGTGCCCCTATTGCGACTTCTACTCTGAGGTGGATCGGGATGGCGACTTGGTGCTTTATGTTGATGCCTTGTGTCGTGATCTGGAGCTGAGTTGCGCGTGGTATGGAGCCGAGCCTTTTTCAACGGTGTTTTTCGGTGGCGGCACGCCGTCGCTGCTCCCGCCTGATCAGGTGGAACGGATACTTAATCAGGTGCAGCGGTTTTATGGTTTGTCTGCGGACGTTGAGGTATCCATGGAGGTCAACCCCGGTACTGTGGATTGCCAAGGACTGCACGGCTACCATCAGGCAGGGGTAAACCGTTTGTCCATTGGTGTGCAATCATTTGACGACGACCAACTGCGCTGGCTGCGACGTATTCATGATTCCCGACAGGCGTTGGCGCTGGTTGATGAAGCGCGGCGGGCTGGTTTTGAGCGGTTGAATCTGGACCTGATGTTTGCCCTGCCCGGACAAAGTGAAGCAAGTATGGTGGAGAGTTGCCGCCGTATTGCGCAACTCGATGTTGAACATGTGGCGATTTATGGATTGAGTGTCGAGCCGGGAACGCCACTTGCTGCTGCTGAAGCGTCGGGGCGCTGGAGCCAGAGCGACGAAGCGGATTATCAACGTCACTACCTGACGTTGTCTGAGCAACTGATCCGCCACGGTTTTGACCATTACGAAATATCCAATTTCTGTCGTCCTGGTGAAGCCTGTCGGCATAACCTGGGCTATTGGCAACGGCGGCCTTATCTGGGGATTGGTGCTGGAGCACACAGCTTTCTCGGTCAGGGGGATGGGGAGCGGTGGCACTGTCCTGATGATCTCAATGCGTATTTAAGGGCGTTGCAGCATGGGCAGCTGCCACGCCAGCAGCTAGAGACTTTCTCACATGGTCAGGCGGTCTCTGAGGCAGCCTATCTGGCGTTGCGCTGTGGCAAGGGGGTCGATGACCAGGAGTTCCTGCTTCGTTATGGGGTCCGTTTTTCGAGCCGTTTTTCCGATGCCATCGCAGCCTGCGGCGACGCACTTCATCGTTGTGGAACACGCTATTTCTTTGAGCCGAAAGACTGGCTTCTCTACGATTTTTACATCGAAAAATTCCTAATATGACGAGGGTGTTTTTTTGCCCGGTGTGCTCCTTGACAAAGGGTAGGGGCGTTGTTATCTTCACCACTGTTAGCACTCCGGATGTTTGAGTGCTAACAGTGCTAATCGTCGGCCGGTTTATCCGGCTTGTTGTTTTTCGTGTTGCGCGGATCGTCATGGAACTCAATGAACGCAGTCTGAGTATTCTGGAAGCTATTGTCGAAGGGCATATTGCCTCCGGAGAACCGATGGGCTCACGGACCATTGCTCGACAGCAAAAGATGCCGTTGTCGCCGGCCACGGTTCGTAATGTCATGTCGGACCTCGAGGATATGGGCTATATTATTTCGCCCCATACCTCGGCAGGCCGTATCCCCACGGATAAAGGCTACCGCTTTTATGTGGATACGATGCTACGGGTGCGTAATCTCAGTGAGGCGGAACGGCGCAATATCGACGCGTTTTGTCAGTCGGACAATCTGCGCACTCAGGAGTTGCTGAAAAAAGCCGGACGCATTCTGTCGAGCATGTCGAGTTACACCGGGCTGGTGCTGGCGCCGCGTTTTGATGCGACGATTTTTCGTCATATTGAGTTTTTGCCCTTGTCGCAGGGGCGGTTGCTGGTGATTTTGGTGTCGCGTTCCGGGCTGGTGCAGAATAAGGTCATTGAACTCGATGGAGATATGCCCAGCGCCCATGAGCTTGAGCAGATCATGAATTATCTCAACAGCTCGTTGAGCGGTATGACGATTCAGCAGGTACGTTCGTGTATTGTCGAGCAGATGCGTGAGGAGAAAGCACGCTACGATGAGTTGATGCGCCATGCCCTGGCGTTGTCTACCAAGGTGTTTGACAGCGACGTGGAAGATGAGGTGATCATCGAGGGCGTTTCCAATGTCCTCAATCAGCCGGAGTTTTCCGATATTGAGCGGATGCGTCGTCTGTTTGAAGCGTTTGAACAAAAGCATCACCTGATTGATTTGCTGGACAAAAGTCAGCAGGCGGAAGGGGTGCAGATTTATATCGGCAGTCAGTCGGAGTATCAGGAATTTGACGGATGCAGCCTGATTACAGCGAAATATACCCGCGGTGATCAGATTCTTGGCAGTCTTGGCGTGATCGGGCCCAGTCGTATGGCCTACTCGCAAGTGGTGCCAGTGGTTGATTACACGGCACGGCTGGTCAGTCGTGTTTTGCAAATAGAGTCAGAATAGGAGAAATTTGACCGTGTCAAAAAAGAAAAACCCGGAAGTTGAAGAGCAACAAACGGCTCAAGAACCTGAAATCGTTGAAGCGACACCGAAGGACGCCCCCGCTCCGAGTGAAGAGGCTGATGCACTCGATGCGTTGAAGGCTGAATTGGAACAGAGTCGCAACGAGGTGGAGCAGCAGAAGGAACAATATCTGCGCACCCGCGCGGAGATGGAGAATTTTCGCCGTCGCATGCAGCGGGAAAAGGAGGAGTTGAGCAAGTTTGCCAACGAGTCCATTCTGCGTGAAATTCTGCCGGTCATTGACAACCTGGAGCGGGCTGTGTGCCACGCCCGGGAGAATGAAGCCGATGCTTCCAGCTTGCTCGATGGTGTGGAGATGACTTTGAGTCAGTTCCAGAAGGTGCTGGAGAAATTTAATGTCATCCCGGTGGATGCCCAAGGTAAGCCGTTTGATCCGTCATGTCACGAAGCCATGGGCCAGCAGGAAAATGCGGATTGTGAACCCAACACGGTTGTTCAGGTACTTCAGTCCGGCTACATGCTCAACGATCGTTTGTTGCGCCCGGCCCTGGTCATGGTTTCCAAGGCAGCGGCGAGCCAGGAAGCCGAAGCAGATAAATAAAAGAATTCATCACAATATTTCAACCCGTTAAGGAGAATTGATCATGGGTAAAGTAATTGGTATTGACCTGGGGACCACAAACTCCTGTGTGTCCGTTATGGAAGGTGGCGAGCCCACTGTTATTGCAAACGCTGAAGGTGCCCGCACGACACCGTCGATGGTTGCTTTTGCCGAAAACGGTGAGCGTCTGGTTGGTCAGCAGGCCAAACGTCAGGCGGTAACCAACCCGGAAAACACCCTGTTTGCCATCAAGCGTCTGATCGGGCGTAAATTTGATTCAGAAGCGGTTCAGAAGGATATCGAAATCAGTCCGTTTAAGATCATCAAGGCGGACAACGGCGATGCCTGGGTTGAAGCGCGTGATAAGAAATACAGCGCCCCGGAGATCTCCGCCATGATTCTGCAGAAGATGAAGCAGTCCGCAGCGGATTATCTCGGCGAAGAGGTCACCGAAGCGGTTATCACGGTTCCGGCTTACTTCAACGATTCGCAGCGCCAGGCTACCAAGGATGCCGGTAAGATCGCCGGTCTGGAAGTGTTGCGTATCATCAACGAGCCGACTGCAGCAGCTCTGGCCTACGGCCTTGATAAAGAGGGTGATGAGAAGATCGCGGTCTTTGACCTCGGCGGCGGCACCTTTGACGTGTCGATTCTTGAACTTGGTGACGGTGTTTTCGAAGTTAAATCCACCAATGGTGATACCTTCCTCGGTGGTGAGGATTTTGACCAGCGGATTATCGATTATTTGGCCGACGAGTTTATCAAGGAGCAGGGCATTGACTTGCGTGGTGATAAGATGGCTCTGCAGCGTCTCAAGGAAGCCGCTGAAAAAGCCAAGTGTGAGTTGTCCTCCTCCATGGAGACTGACATCAACCTGCCGTTCATCACTGCAGATCAAAGCGGTCCCAAGCACATGAACGTTAAACTGAGCCGTTCCAAGCTGGAAAGCATCTGTGGTGATCTGCTCGACAACCTCGAAGCGCCCTGCCGCACCGCGTTGAAAGACGCCGGTTTGTCCGCCTCGGAGATTGGTGAAGTTATTCTCGTCGGTGGTATGACCCGGATGCCGGCGGTCCAGGAAAAAGTGAAAGGGATTTTTGGTAAAGCTCCGAACAAAGGGGTAAACCCGGACGAAGTGGTCTCCATCGGCGCTGCGATTCAAGGCGGTGTTCTCAAAGGGGATGTCAAAGACGTTCTGCTGCTCGATGTTACTCCGCTGTCGCTGGGTATTGAGACCCTTGGCGGTGTCATGACCAAGTTGATTGAGAAGAACACCACCATCCCGTGCAAGAAAAGTCAGATCTTCTCCACGGCTGCCGACAACCAACCGGCAGTATCGGTCCACGTTCTGCAAGGTGAGCGGGAGATGGCTAACGACAACAAGACCATCGGTCGTTTTGAGTTGGCTGATATTCCGCCGGCACCGCGTGGTGTGCCTCAGATTGAGGTTACTTTTGACCTGGATGCCAACGGCATTATCAGTGTTTCGGCCAAGGATATGGGCACCGGTAAGGAACAGTCCATCAAGATCACGGCCTCTTCCGGTCTCAGTGATGAAGAGATCGAAAAGATGGTCAAGGATGCCGAAATGCATTCTTCTGAAGACAAGAAGAAGCGTGAGTTGATTGAGGCGCGTAATCAGGCCGACAGCCTGGTCTACAGCACCGAAAAATCTCTCAAAGACCATGGTGATAAGGTGGATGAGGAAACCAAGGGCAATATTGAAAAAGCCTTGGAAGACCTGAAAAAAGCTATGGAAGGTGATGACGCCGAGGCGATTAACAAGGCGGTTGAAGCGCTGGCGCAAGCGTCTCATAAACTGGCCGAAGCCATGTATGCCGATGCTCAGCAGGAAGCTGGCGCTGAAGGTGGTGCAGAAGAAGCGGCTGCCGGTGGCGACGAAGACGTGGTTGACGCCGAGTTTGAAGAAGTTGACGACGACAAGAAAAAATAGTCACATTAGAATAACCCACTGATGATAGCGGAGCTGTTGCGACAGCTCCGCTATTGTGCCGTGGTCAGGCCACGGTTTTCTGTAAAGGGATCACATTTTGTCAAAGCGGGATTACTACGAGGTCCTGGGCGTTAACCGGAACGCCAGTGAAGCTGAAATTAAAAAGGCCTACCGCCGTTTGGCGGTCAAGTTTCATCCGGATAAAAATCCCGGTGATCAAGAGGCTGAAGATAAATTCAAAGAGCTTTCCGAGGCGTATGCGGTGCTGGTGGACAACCAGAAACGGGCCACCTACGATCAATTCGGTCATGCCGGTATGGAGGGCGGCGGTGGATACTCCTCCGGCGGTTTCAGCGGCAGTCCGTTTGAAGATATTTTCGGCGATATTTTCGGCGATATCTTCAGTGGTGGCAGCAGTTCACGGCGTAGTCGCGGACAACGTGGCGACGATCTGCGTTATAACCTTGAAGTGAGCTTTGAAGAGGCGGCCTTCGGCACGGAAAAATCGGTAAAAATTCCCCGCCATCACAGCTGTGAAGCCTGTGGCGGCAGCGGTGCCAAAGCTGGTACCAGTCCGTCCACCTGTCCAACCTGTAACGGGATGGGACAGGTACGCTATCAGCAGGGCTTCTTCCAGATGACCCGTCCCTGTCCCGATTGTGGCGGCAGCGGTACTCAGATTAACGATCCGTGTCCCGAGTGTCGCGGTACCGGCCGGGTCAAAGCCAAGCGCAGCCTGTCGCTGAAAATTCCCGCCGGTGTGGAAACCGGCACCCGTCTCAAGCTGACCGGTGAAGGGGAGAGTGGTATCAATGGCGGCCCTGCTGGCGATCTTTATGTGGTGATTTCTGTTGCCGAGCATCCGATTTTCAAGCGTGAAGGGCGCGATGTTATTTGCGAAACGCCTATTTCATTTGTTCAAGCCGCTCTTGGCTGTGAACTCGATGTGCCCACTCTGGATGGCAAGGTGAAGCTGAAGGTTCCTGCAGGAACTCAGTCCGGCAAAGTCCTTAAGCTGACCGGCAAGGGGATTCCCGATATCCGTGGCTACCGGCGCGGCGACCAGCTGGTGGTACTCCGTGTCGAGACACCAACACAGTTGACTTCACGGCAGAAGGAATTGCTTGAGGAGTTTGCCCGTGAAGGTGGCGAAGAGGTCAATCCGTTGGGTAAGGGCTTTTTTGAAAAAGTTAAAGAGATGTTTGATTAGCCCCATGACCGCGAAGCCTCGGTGTTTCTTGCAGCAAATTATGTTATAGTACGCAGCTGTACCTTGCAAAAGGTACAGCTGTTTTGTTTTTTATCTGTTGCATTCATTAAGAGGACATTGGCCAAGGGGGTCTCTCTTTCCCCTGTCGGTTCTGATGTTTTAAAGCCGTTATGCCCTATGCAGGAGACTCTTTGATGATAAAACGGTTTAGTCGTTCGTTGCTGATGCTGATGGTCGCGGTCTGTTGCGTGGCGACGGCGGCGCAGGCCGTCCAATTGGCCGCCGGTGACAACGCAAGCCTCTCCATTGATCCCGCCTTTCGTATGTATCAGCGTGGCGAGAACAATCAGGCTCTCTCTTTTTTGCGCAGCTATCTGCTGGATCATGCGGACAGTCCCCATCTGGACAGTGCCTATCTTCTGATGGCCCGTATTCTCCTTGATGAGCAGAAAGCTGCGGATGCATTGTTTTATCTGCAACGCATTGAACTGCAGAAACAGACCAGCGAAGTTACCCTGTTACGGGTTGCGGCTCTCCAGCAGCTTGGTCAGCTGAATGATGCTGAGCCGCTGTTTGGTGAGCTTTCAGAGGAAAACTTTTTTGGCGATGACCTGGCGTTGTATTATCGCTGTCGAGCTGATTATTTGCAAAACCGTGGTCAAGCGCTCCAATCTTTAATGGTTTTGAGCCTGGCATTTCAATATACCGACAACCGTTTTCATCAGGGGTTTTATGACCAGGTTCAGCAGGTTCTCAGTGGCTTGGACCGTGACCTGGTGACCGAAGCGGCTTTTATGTTTGCCGATACGCCGCTCAAGGATGTGGTGATTCTTTATCAGGCCCGGCAGGCGTTGGATGCCGGTGACGTGGAGCATGCTCGCCATCTGGTTCAGCCCCTTGTCCGTCAGGCCGATATTATTGATGTGCAGATTGCCGCCGCCAATATGCTGGACCAGATTGACGGCAGCCCCTGGTATCAGCGGGCCATTGGTGTGGTGCTGCCGTTGTCAGGGCGCTACGCACCTTTCGGCGAACTGGTGAAACAGGGCATTGAACTGGCGGTGAAGAGCAGCGCCGCACCGATTCAGGTGTTTTATCAGGACAGTGGTGCCGATCCGCAGTCTGCGGCTGATGCGGTTCGTCGCCTGGTGCGTGCCCAGCGGGTGATGGCTGTGATCGGCCCGCTTACCGGTGATGCGGCCATGCTGGCGGTTCAAGAAGCGGAAAAAGCCCAGGTGCCGATCATTACCCTCTCCTATCGCGACGGTTTACCGCAGATGGGACGCTACGTTTTCCGTAACTCTCTGACACCGCAACAGCAGGTTGAAGCTCTGGCCGAGTATGCTATAGAGGAGTTGGGTCTTAATACGTATGCGATCCTCTCCCCCAGCAACAAGATGGGGCAACAGTACGCGCAACTGTTTCGGCAAGCGATTGAGATGCGCGGTGGCGATATTGAGCACCAGCGCTCCTATGGTGAATCGGCCACGGACTTTCGACGTCAGTTGTTGTTGCTCAAAGGTGAAGATCCCGACGCTCCCCAAGATGCTGAACCGAAAGTCGTTGACGAAGAGGGGGACGAGTTGGTTGTCGAGGAAGAGGAGGAGATTGCCGGCTTGCCCAACGTCGATTTTGAGGGGTTGTTTATTCCCGACTATGCCGACAGCGTGGCTCTGATTGCGCCGCAAATTGCCTATTATGGTATTGAGAATGTCCAATTGCTCGGCATCAATGGCTGGAATTCACCGCAATTGATTGATCAGGCGGGCCGTTATGTTCGCGGCAGTATTATCTGTGATGGTTTTTTTGCCCAGAGTCCTGATGCGCCGGTGAAACAATTTGTAGAGCGCTATGAGCGGATGTATGGCGAAACACCGTCAATTCTCGAAGCACAGGGATACGACAGTGTGCGCTTGCTGCTCGGGATTCTTACGGACCCGGCCATCACGACACCGCAACAGCTCCAGCAATATTTGTATCAGATGGAGGCGTTTAACGGGGTGACCGGCCTGCAGGGTTTTGATCGCCAGGGGGAAGCACAGCGCGCTTTATTTATGCTCAAGTTTGGGCGCAAGCAACTGTGGCAGTTGCGTGGTCTGCCCGAACCAATGCCGTCCGTCGAGATGATACCGATTTTTGAATAGGCACTTATGGCTAGTTATGGATTCATTATCATTGCCGGTGCGGTAGCTGGACTGTTTGCTGGACACCTGATGTTCCGTTCCGATTACTGTATGGTTGGAATGTTTCGCGACCTGTTTCTTTTTCGCCAGGCCAGCATGCTGCGTTTTCTGATCCTGCAGTTGGGTCTGACGCTGCTGTTGCTGGAACTGGTTCGTCTGGGTGGCGGGTTGAGCTATGACCCCCCTCCTCTCATGAAAACTGCAAATTTAAGTAGTGTCGTCGGCGGCTGTGTTTTTGGTTTCGGTATGGTGCTGACCGGGAGTTGCGTGGTGGGCTGTTTGTATAAAACCGGAGCGGGAAATGTGCTCGGGTTGTGTGCATTTATCGCCATGATTGTCGGCGCGACCCTTTATGCGGAAATGGCCCCATGGTGGAAGCAGGTGACGCAGAGCTGGACGCTGACACAACAGGTGACGGTTCCCGCCACCCTCGGTATCCCCTCGTGGTGGCTCAGTGTGCCGCTGGGTGCTTTATGGTTAGGCTGTGTGGCCTTTTGGCGGCGGGCTGAGAAGCTGGTGATTCCGGCACGAGCCGAGGGCTATATCCAGCCGTGGAAGACAGCCGTATGGCTGGCTGTCTTGACGGTGGTGTTGTGCATTTTTACCGGCATGCCCATCGGGATTACAACCATGTACGTTAAGATGGGGGCCTGGGTTGAACATCTGATTCTTCCCGAGCATGTTGCGGCCACTGCCTATTTTGCCGGCAAGGGACTCAATTACGTTCCGCCACTGACAACTCAGATGGTTTCAGGCGGTGCCGGACCGCAAATGGACGCAATTGCTGCTTTGCAACTGTCTGTTATTCTGGGTATATTGACAGGGGCGTTCTTTTCAGCAAAGCGCATTGGTGAATTTCATTGGATTTACCGTGTTCCGAAAATACAGTATGGATTTTCAATTATCGGCGGTCTGCTGGTCGGTCTCGGTGCGCGGATGGCACCGGGGTGTAATGTTTGGCATTTAATGGGAGGGGTGCCGTTTCTGGCGTGGAATTCGTTCTTGTTTGCACTGGGTTTGCTTCCCGGCGTGTGGTTGGGCAGTAGAGTCCTGTTGTCCCGCTTGTCCTAGGTTGGTCAGAGATGAAGACGATAAAATTTGATATTTGCGGCCAGATCTGTCCTTCGGCATTGTTGACGGCACTCAAAGAGATCAACCGGTATCGAAAACAACTCAAACAAGGGCAATGTGAGCTGGTGATACTGACCGACGCGCGTGACGCGACCAGAACTATCCCCTCGGCCGTAGAAAACATGGGCTATCAGGTCGATATCGGCAAAAAAGATGGATGCTACCAGATCCGCATTTTTATAAAGTAACCCACAACACCATGGATGGCGGGGATCTGCAGTTGGAAAACAACACGCTTCACCAACAGCTTGAGCAATTAAAGCAGGAACAGGAGCGTCTGTTGCAACTGGAGCAGGACGTGATTGGTTACGTTCGTGCCAAGATCGATCAGCTACTCAAAATTATGGGCACCCTGCCGTTACGCCAGGAAGAGCTGGATGATGCCACTCTGCTAGCCCTTGATCCCATCGGCATCATTGCTGAAAGCTTCTCTCAGGTCCTCGATCATCTCAAAGAAACCAATAATGATCTCGTTGTGGCGCGCGACGAACTGGAGGCGATTTTTAATGCCACCGGCGCTGCGATTATTGTCCTCAATGATGAGTTACAGCTTCATTCCTGTAACCCCATGGCCGTCAAACGGTTTTCCATCGACGCCGAGAAGGCACTCGGCTGTCACCTTGAACAGGCGATTCCCGATTGCCACAGCCTGCTGAGCCAGAATTTCCTTAACGAGTTGGCAAACTGTCGACAGGGAAGACTGGTGATTGAGATCGCTTTTCATGATTCGTGGTACTCGCTGGTGGCCACACCGGTGCGCAACAGCAATGATCAGGTGTCGTTTTATGCGCTGATCTTCAGTGATATTACCGAGCGTAAGAGAACCGAGGAGTCATTGGTTGAGGCGGAAACCCGCCTGACGGAGATCCTCAACACCATGATGGCCGGGATTCTGATTATCGATCCGCAAACGCATCGCATTGTCGATGTCAATCACATGGCCTCACAGATGATTGGTGATCCACCAGACAAGATTATTGGCGCGATCTGCCATCGCTATATCTGCCCCTCCTCATCGGGGCAGTGCCCACTGACGGATTTGAACCAAGTGATCGACAACTCTGACCGGGTATTGATCAATAACCGCGGTGAAGAGATTCCTATCCTGAAAACTGCCACCATTATTGAACTTAACGGGAAGGCGTTTATCCTCGAGAGTTTTATCGATATTCAGGCACGCAAACTGGCTGAACAGGCTCTGCGTGAAAGCGAGCAGCGCTATCGTTCACTGTACACAGCCATGCGCGAGGGCGTTGCCATTGGCGAGCTGGTTTATGATGCTCACGGGGTGGCCTGTGATTATATTCTGCATGATGTCAACCGGGCGTTTTCCGAGATGTTGGGAGTAGCCAGCGAGGAGCTGGTTGGCCATCGCGCTTCCGAGTTCTATCATGGCGCACCGCCGTATATTCATATTCTGGACGAAGTGGTTAAATACGGTATCCCCAAAGAGTATGAACTGCCGTTGTCAGATCTCGAAAAGGTGTTCCACGTTTCCGTATCGCGTCCTGAGAAGGAACGCTTTGCCTGCATTATCAACGATGTTACGGACAGCAAAAAAGCCCAGCAGGAGATTGAACGGCTGGCCTATTACGACACCTTGACCGGCCTGCCCAACCGGGTGCTGATCAAAGATCGTTTGCAGCAGGCGGTTGCTCAGGCGCAACGTTCCCGTGCCCTGGTCGGTGTTCTGGCTCTGGACCTGGACCACTTCAAAAAGATTAATGACTCGTTGGGGATCGGTTGTGGCGATCAGATGCTTAAGCTGGTCTCACAACGACTCAAAGGGCATTTGCGGCAGGGTGACAGTGTGGCACGGATGGGTGGCGACGAATTTGTCATCCTGATTACCGGAATCAAATCGCAGAACGATATTGTCACCGCAGCCGGGAAGATTCTCGATCTGCTTGCCGAGCCGGTAACCATTGACGGTCACGATCTGGTCAGCACTGGCAGTCTGGGTATTTCCGTGTATCCCACGGATGCCGATGAGGTGGACCTGTTGCTTAAACATGCCGATACCGCCATGTATCAGGCGAAGGAAACCGGGCGCAATCTCTACCAGTTTTATTCACCGGATATGAATGAGCGCGCCTTTGAGCGCTTGTTCCTCGATTCCGATCTACACCGGGCTCTGGCACGCAATGAACTGGAGTTGTATTTTCAGCCGCAAATCGATTTGGCTCAGGGCCATGTGGTAGGGGCCGAAGCGTTGTTGCGCTGGAACCATGCCACAAAGGGGCAGATCTCTCCGGTGGTGTTCATCCCGCTGGCTGAGGAGTCGGATCTGATCCTCGATATTGGTGGCTGGGTTATCGAAGAAGCCTGTCGCCATGCGCGACAATGGCACGATCAGGGCTATACCGATTTGCGTGTTGCCGTCAACCTGTCGGCACGCCAATTTCGCAGTGATCTGCCGGATATTGTCGCCCGGGTTTTGCATGAAACCGGTTTGCCGGCTCATTTGCTTGAGTTGGAACTGACGGAGAGTCTGCTGATGGAGCGCCCGGAGCTGGCACGCACCATCCTCAACAAGTTACGCTATCTCGGCAACCATCTGTCCATTGATGATTTTGGCACCGGCTATTCGTCGTTAAGCTACTTGAAACATTTTCCCATAGACCGGCTGAAGATCGACCGCAGTTTTGTCAAAGACCTTAATGTGGATCCTGACGATGCCATCATTGTTGAGGCGATTATCGCTCTGGCCCATGGTCTGCGTCTCAATGTGGTTGCCGAAGGGGTGGAAACCTCGGATCAATTTGAGTTTATGCGTCAACGTGGCTGTGATGAGATTCAGGGTTATGTGGTGGCACGACCTATGCCGGCCGATGACTTCCTCCGTTATCTGCAGAAAAGCAAGCGACAAACCGAATCATGATGGATATGCACGATGTCACCCATTTGCCAATGGTTTCGCCGGATCTGGTGCTCCATGGAGCACTGGGCGGACCTTGGACTATTGCCCGGATTAGCCCGCAACTTGATGCTTTGCTGGGCCATACTGTTTCCCCGGGCACGATGGTCGAGCGGGCATTGTCCGGAGTGCGTCCTCAATTGATTCCGCTGGTGGAAGAGGTCCTCTCTTCTCGCCAATCTTTGCAGAATATTCCTCTTGAGTTTCCCGATGGACAGCGGTTTGTCGGTGCGTTTGCCGATGGCGGATTGAGCAATGATTACCGCACCCACAGTGTCGAAGTTTTTTTGCAGCAGGTCAGTGCTGGTGAAGGCGATGAAGAAGCGTTCCACAACCTGGTCGGGCGTAGTGTTGCCATGCAGGAGGTGTTTCGTAAAATTCGTCTCTACGCGGCTTCAGATGCTGCGGTGGTGATCACGGGTGAAACCGGTACCGGTAAAGAACTGGTGGCGCGGGCTATTCATGAAGAGAGTGAGCGCCGCCTTGGCCCCTATATCGCTCTGAACTGCAGTGCCATTAGTGAAGATCTGCTCGAATCTGAGCTGTTCGGCCATGAAAAAGGCGCGTTTACCGGCGCAATTCGCAGTCATCGCGGTCGTTTTGAACGGGCGAATGGCGGTAGTCTGTTTCTTGATGAAATCGGTGACATGCCGTTGCATACCCAGACCCGGTTGCTGCGGGTGCTCGAAGAGCGTCAAGTGGAACCGGTCGGCTCGGAACGGGTTTTACCCATAGATGTGCGGATTATCTGCGCCACCAATGTCGGGCTGGAAAAGGCTGTCGGCCAGAACCGTTTTCGCAGTGACCTGTACCACCGTATCAGTGTCCTGCGCATCCATCTGCCGCCATTACGTGAGCGGCGCGATGATATCCCGTTGCTGGTCAAACGGTTTTTACGCCGTTTCAGTGACAGTTATGGACGGAGTGTTGAGCGATTGACTCCCGAAGCGATGGAACTGTTGCAGTCCTATCTGTGGCCGGGCAATATCCGCGAGTTGCGTAATGTGATGGAGCGGGTATTTGTTGAGAACCACGCGCCGGTCATTGGCGCCCGTGCTTTCAGCGAATGGGTGCGTGAGCGGCAGAATTTTGTCCAGAACCGTTGGGAAGAATCACCGCCCCGCGAAGAACCGGCTTTGATCACCCCCTATGATCCTGCACCGCGCCCCGCTACGATGACGTTGAAACCTGCTGAAGAACTGACAGAACAGGCTATTCGTCGCGCCTATGAGGAGTGTGATGGCAATATCAGTGCGGCAGCCAGACGACTGGGGATCCATCGTGCGACGCTCTATCGCCACCTGAAAAAGCTCAATCTCGATCGGGACGATCTGGGGTAATCCACACCGCCACACCGGTATTCTCCGTTGTTCCTGTGTTGCACCTGCAACGTTGCACCTGTTGCGTTGACCGCCTGGTGCAACACCCGCCTGAGGCTCTGTGACAGCGTTTTCCATTTAACATACCAGAAATACAGGGATGTTGTCTCTGGCACAAAGCTTGAACTGTTAGAGGGCATACAAAACAGCACACGGCGTTGAACTGTTGTCGCCATGATGCTGTAAGATGTAAGCATGTGGGAAAGGAGTTCATGATGCAACGAGATCAATTAACCCGTAACAGTCAACAGGCCTTGCAGGCGGCACGCCAATTAGCCCTCGACCGTGGCCATGCAGAAATTGATGCCGAACATCTGTTTGTAGCCCTGTTGCAACAGCCCGATGGTCTGGTGCCCAACTTGTTGGGGAAATTGTCGATCAAGCCGCAGGAGGTTCACCAGCAATTGGAGAAAATCCTCAAGGCGCGGCCGCAGATCAGCGGGCCAGGGCATGACAATGTTTATTTGTCCCCTCGATTGGATAAACTCCTCACCGTTGCCCAGCGCGAGGCTGAAGCACTCAAAGACGACTATATCAGCGTCGAGCATCTATTGCTTGGGCTGTCTAGTGACGACAAGAAATCCCCCCTTGGCCAATTGTGTGCACGACTGGAATTGACAAAAAAACGCCTGTTGGAGGTGCTGGCTGAAGTACGTGGTCATCAGCGGGTGACCAGTGAAGACCCGGAATCCACCTACCAGGTGTTGGAAAAGTACGGTCGCGATCTGGTGGCTGCAGTGCGTGACGGCAAGCTCGACCCAGTAATCGGCCGTGACGACGAGATCCGCCGCGTGATTCGCATCCTGTCGCGTAAAACCAAAAATAATCCTGTGCTGATCGGTGAGCCTGGTGTCGGTAAAACCGCCATTGTCGAAGGTTTGGCCCAGCGCATCGTGCGTGGTGACGTGCCCGACGGCATGCGTGACAAAACCATCTTTGCCCTCGACATGGGAGCATTGATCGCCGGAGCCAAATACCGTGGCGAGTTTGAGGAGCGCCTCAAGGCGGTACTCAACGAGATACGCAGTAGTGATGGTCGTATCCTGTTGTTTATTGATGAGCTGCACACCATCGTTGGTGCCGGAAAAACTGAAGGTGCCATGGATGCCGGCAACATGCTCAAACCGATGCTGGCGCGTGGTGAACTGCACTGTATTGGCGCCACGACCCTTGATGAATACCGCAGCCATATTGAAAAGGATGCCGCTTTAGAGCGCCGTTTTCAGCCGGTGATGGTCACTCAGCCCACCGTGGAGGATAGTATCAGTATCTTGCGGGGGCTTAAGGAGCGTTTTGAGGTCCACCACGGTGTTAAAATTCAGGATCAGGCACTGGTGGCGGCAGCGACCCTCAGCCAGCGCTATATCAGCGAACGTTTTTTGCCTGACAAAGCTATTGACCTGGTGGATGAAGCCTGTGCCATGGTGCGTACTGAGATCGATTCCATGCCGGCAGCCATGGATACCGCAGCACGCCGCGTTATGCAGTTGGAGATCGAGGAAGCCGCGCTGGTCAAAGAGAAAGATGCCGCCAGCAAAGAACGCCTCAAGGCGTTGCAGGAAGAGCTGGCCGAGCAGAAGCACATTGTCGATTCGTTCCGTGCCCAGTGGGATGTGGAAAAAGCCGGCTTGCAGAAAATCCAGCAGTTGCGCGAACAGATTGAACAGGCCAATTTGCAACTGGCTGCAGCAGAGCGCGACTACGATTTGAATACCGCGGCGGAAATCCGTCATGGTCGGTTGCCGCAACTAGAGCAGCAACTGGCCGATCTGGAACATGATGCTGGCGAACGCCCCGAAGGGCAGCGGCTGCTGCACGAAAGTGTCGGCGCTGATGAAATTGCCGGCATTGTCGCCCGCTGGACCGGTATTCCCATGGAGCGGATGCTCGAAGGAGAGCGGGAGAAACTGCTCAAGCTGGATGAGCATCTCCACGAGCGGGTGATCGGTCAGGACGAAGCGGTGCAACTGGTCAGCGACGCAGTGATCCGTGCCCGCGCCGGCATCAAAGACCCGAAACGGCCGATGGGGTCGTTTATTTTCCTCGGCCCGACCGGAGTGGGTAAAACTGAGCTGGCTCGCGCTTTGGCGGCAGCGCTGTTTGACAGCGAAGAGCACATGGTGCGCATTGATATGTCGGAATACATGGAGAAACACAGCATCAGCCGTCTTGTTGGTGCGCCTCCCGGCTATGTTGGTTACGATGAAGGTGGCCAGTTGACCGAAGCCGTGCGCCGTCGCCCCTTCTCCGTGGTGCTGTTCGATGAAATTGAAAAGGCTCATCCGGACATCTTCAACGTGTTGTTGCAGATCATGGATGACGGCCGGGTCACTGATTCTCATGGCCGCACCGTGGACTTTAAAAACACGGTAATCATCATGACCTCAAATATTGGGTCTGAATACCTGCTGCAGGATGAGGGTGGTGATGAGGTCAGTGAAGCGACACGCCAAGCGGTGATGGGCCAATTGCGCCAAAACTTCCGCCCCGAGTTCCTCAATCGCGTCGATGATACGGTGCTGTTCCAGCCGTTACAGCGTGAGCAACTGGCGCAGATCATTGATCTGCAGGTGGCTGAACTGCAGCAACGTCTTGCCGATCGTCGTATTACCATTCACCTGGATGCGGCGGCCAAACAACTGGTATGTGATCGAGCGTATGATCCCCACTATGGAGCGCGACCGCTCAAACGGTTTTTGCAACATGAGCTGGAAACGCGGATTGGTCGGGCGATTATCGCCGGTGAGGTGTTGGAAGACAGCACCATTGCTGTTGGAGTGGAGCACGGCGAGTTGACGCTCCACATCTCTTGATCGGACTGTGTTGAAACATGAACGGCCCCGAAGTGTGTTGCTTCGAGGCCGTTTTTTTATACGAGCTCAGCGGTGTTGTTTCAATCGGTTCGCATCCGTTTACGTTGCCGACGACCATCGCGGTGACCGTTCTCTTCGTTCGGCGCTGCTGAACGGGAGGGCTGGGCTGCTCAATAACAAACCCAGGCAGGGTGGGCACTGCCCACCCGTTATAAGCGGTGCCACGGAAGGAATAAAGATAGACGTGAGCCTGTTATCAACGCTTTACGCCAAAGCTGATGAGTTGCACGATTCGCCGACCTAAAGGGCGGCGAGCCGGATATGCAAAGCAGAACGGAAACAAATTCATTGTCGGTTGCCGGGACGAAACCCGGCGACCTTGGCCTTGATTTTTAACTATTCAGCGACTCTTCAAACCCCACCATCTCACCAATCAGATCATATTCCGTGGTGTCGGTGATTTTCAAATCAACGATATCGCCGACATCGGCTTGCCCTGAGGTGACATAGACCAGGCCATCGATATCCGGGGCCTGACTCGGACTGCGTCCCTGCAGCAGCAGTTCTGTTTCTTCGCTGTAACCCTCAATCAATACCGGCACTACTTTGCCGACCAGGTCCCGATGTTTGCGGAAGGACACCCGGCTCTGGGCCTTCATCAGCTTGTCGAGGCGGCGTTTCTTGATGGTTTCATCCACCTGATTGTCGAGGTTTGCGGCAGCCGTACCCTCTTCGCGCGAATAGCGGAACACGCCAACGCGGTCAAAATGACCTTCCTCAACAAATTCGAGCAGTTGCTGGTATTGGGCATCCGTTTCACCTGGAAATCCAACGATAAACGAGGTGCGCAAGGTCATGTCGGGAATCCGCTCCCGCAGTCGCGAGATCAATTGTCGGCTGTCCTGTGCGTCAATTCGCCGGTTCATCATGGATAGAATGTCATCATTGATGTGTTGCAGTGGCAGGTCAAGGTAGTTACAGATCTTGTCTTCACTGGCGATCAGGTCGATCAGTTCGTTACTGATGCCGTCGGGATAAGCATAAAGGAGTCGCAACCAGCTCAGATCCTCAATTTTTACCAGTTCCTGCAGTAGTTCTTCCAGAGTTGCACCGTCACTGCGGTCCTGGCCAAAGGCGGTAATATCCTGGGCAATGAGATTGACTTCCTTAACCCCTTCTTTCACCAGCTTTTGCACTTCCTGGACAATGGAATCAATGCTGCGTGATCGCAACATGCCGCGTAACTTGGGAATAATGCAATAAGAACAGTGGTTGGAGCACCCCTCGGCAATCTTGACATAGGCGCTGTAAAACGGCGAGGCTTTGGCGCGTGGTGTCAAGTGGTCGTACAGGGCTTGAGGGTTGGCGCTGGTGGCGTTGATCTGTTGTTGCGAGCCTTGCCATTGATCGATCAGCTCGACGATGCGAGCGGCGTCTCCGGTGCCCATAAACAGATCGACCTCCGGTAACTCGGTCGCCAGTTCGTCCCGGTAACGTTGCGGCAGGCAGCCGGTAACGATCAGCATGCGGCACTGCCCTTCCTCTTTAAAGCGTGCTGCTTCGAGGATGGTGTCGACAGATTCTTCCTGAGCATCGTTGATAAACGCACAGGTGTTGATAATGAGAATATCTGCCGCTTCTTCCTCAGTGATGATCTCAAAGCGGTCAGGCGGCAGATGGCCGAGCATCACCTCGGCATCGACAAGATTTTTCGGGCAGCCGAGGCTGACCAGACAGACTTTTTTTCTGGGCAAAATTCAGTACTCCACGGGCGGCAATCTCCCGTTTAGAAAAGGGGGTTACATCAGGAGCGCATGTTGACAAACTGCAGCTCGATATCAAGGTCTTTCGACTTGAGAAGCTGCATTACTTCCTGGAGGTCATCAATTTTTTTTCCTGACACGCGCACCTCATCTTCCATGATCTGAGGTTGTACCTTGAGTTTTGTGTCCTTGATCATTTTGACCAGCTCTTTGGCTTTCTCTTTTGAGATGCCTTGGATTAGGTTGATGGGTTGACGAACGGCGCCGGCCGAAGCACTCTCTTTTTTGCCGAAGTCGAGAGACTTGGCTGAAACATTACGCCGGGTCAGCTTGCCCTTGAGAATGTCAATAATGGCGTCGAGTTTATAGTCATCGGCAGCCAGGATGGAAATGGCATCTTTGCTGAGGTCAATCTCGTTATGGGTGCCTTTAAAGTCGTAACGCTGGCTGACCTCTTTGCGGGTCTGGTTGACGGCGTTATCCACTTCCTGAAGATCGATTTTGGAAACAATATCAAAACTGGGCATGATTTTTCTCCCTGGTTAATCAGAAGACGACTGGAATTATTTGAGGTTCAACTTTAAATCAGACGCTTTGATAATTTCAACCTTTTCGGGCAGTTCAAAGACAAACTGTTCGGTTTCCGGTGCCTGATTAAGCGCGACATGGCGAAATTCGATCTCGGTCTGGTTGCCGGTCTGATCGACAATGGCTGCGCGTTGCAACGGCAGGGCCTGCGGTGGTTCGGCATCCGCAATCCAGTTGGGCAGCGTCAGAATAAGTGTCTGGATGTACGCGGACGGTTTTTTCGGCGTCAGTTCAAGGCGGTAGGTGGCGGATTGCTCGTCTGGACTGCCAATTAATTCGGCTGAGAAGAATTGTTCCAATCGACCCAGGTTGCGCAAAAACAGCATTGGATCGTTGCTCTGATCGAGTGAGTCATCCAGCTGGGAAATCATTACCTGATTATTCTCAGGCAGATAGACCCACAAGGTGGTGCCATTGGAGTAGATCTGCTGATTACTCGGCACCTCATAGATCCAGCGCAACAGGGTCTTCGCTGTCGCTTGGTCCTGATTATCAAAACGCATGGTGATGGTGCCGCGTCCGGTCCGAGTACGGCCAAGGCTGGCGATATAGGCTTTCTGATAAAAATCGGCGCTAAAGTCGTGGATGGCCTGTGGGTGGTGCGGATCGGCAAAGCGTTGTTGTAAACGATGGAGTAACTGATCGGCACTGAGCTCTCCGCCAAAGGCGGGAGTGCAGAGCAGGGTCAGCATGATAAAGAGCAAAAAAGAGCGCATGCTCAGATCCTTTCTTGGAAATCCTGGACGGGCTGGAATGATCATGAACGGAAATGGTTGAAACCACGGGCTTCAACCCGTTGTTCCTGACCGTTGAGTTGGACAAGTGTCAGACCCTGTTCGGCGGCGAGCAGGGTGCCGATACGGGTCAGGGGTAGATTCAGCCGATGGCCTAAAGCGTCGATGGCATCGCTGCAGCATGACGGCGCGGAAAAAAGCAGTTCGTAATCTTCTCCACCCTGAAGGATGAGATCTTCATCGGCCGGGTGGTCGTGCAAATGTTGACGGGTATCGCTCGACAGGGGGATCTGTTGCTGGTCGATGTGTGCGCCGAGAGCAGATTGTTTGAGAATGTGACCGAGATCAGACAGTAGGCCATCAGAGATGTCGATCATACTGGTGGCAATTCCTTGTTGGGCCAATGCCTGTCCAAGCGCAAGGCGGGGGGTGGGCCGGTGATGACGCTGACATAGAAAATCGCTCGGATTTTCACCACGTAGCAGCAGAGCCAGGGCCAGGGCGCTGTCACCCAGGGTGCCTGAAACAAACAGGGCCTCCCCCTCCTGAGCGGTCTTGCGGCTGAGCATTTGCGTGGCGCTGACGCTGCCCTGCACGGTGACGGAGATGATCAGTTTGTCGCTGCTGCGGCAGGTGTCGCCACCACAAAGGCTCGCTCCGGCCTGATCGACTTCATCGAGAAAGCCGCGACTGAAGTTATCCACCTCGGCCAGGCTCAGGTCCGCCGGCAGACCAACACCAAGATAAAGATGGTGTGGGGTGCCTCCCATGGCGGCAATGTCACTCAGATTCACTGCGGCACTTTTGCGGCCCAGGCTGTACATGTCTGTCCAGCAGCGGCGAAAATGGACCTCTTCGATCAGCAGGTCTTTGCTGGTCAGCAGGACTTTGCCCTCAGCAACGTGGGTGGCAGAGCAATCGTCGCCGATGCCGAGAACCACACTGTCGCCTTGCTGAGCCTGGCGTTTGATCCGCTCTATAAGGCCAAATTCGCCAGCTTGAGCCAGGGATGTCAAAGAGGTCGTTTTTGTCATGGCCACAGAGTATGCAAAGTTGCCTGAAAAGTCCAGATGAAGCGCTGTTGTGGCGTGAATTGCTGGCGATCTTTTGATGCGACAGACGCTTCATCGACATCAAGGGTGGTTTTGCGATTTCATTTCGCGGAATGTGGAAAAAATATAACTATCCGAATTAACACACTTGTTCAATTTACAGAATCGAACAAGTGAAATGAATTATGTTGATTCTGTGTTTTTAATGTATTGTTCTGATTGGTCATGACATGTGCGGCGCAAGAATCAGTGGAGCTGATTGTGTTTGCACTGGGAACTGGTATATATATTAGAAAGTGTCGAATTATTAAAAAGAGATTGTCGCTATGGGGAAAACACGTTTCTACAATCTGGCTGTGATCGGCAGTTTTATTCTGGTCGTGCTGTCATCTGTTGCAATGGCTGAAGATTCTCTTGTTTTGGGTATGTCCACGGCTTTGACCGGTCCCACTGCGGAGCTGGGGTTGCGGATGCGCGATGGTGTCATGCTTGGACTGGAGCGGGTGAACGATGCCGGCGGCATTCAGGGGCGGCGTGTGGTACTGCGCGCTTATGATGATGGCTACGAGCCGCAGAGAGTTGCCCAGAATCTGCGGCGCCTGGTTGAGGATGATCAGGCCGTTGCCATCATTGGCAATGTCGGAACGCCGACAGCGATTGCGGCCTTGCCGATCATCACCAGTCATGGTGTCCCTTTTGTCGCGCCATTTACCGGTGCCGGTCTGTTGCGTAAAACACCGCCGCAACGTTATGTGATTAACTTTCGCGCCAGTTATGTCCAAGAAGTTACGACAATGATTCGCGGCTTGATCGAACAGGGTGGTATTCGTCCTGATGAGATCGCGTTTTTTACCCAGCGTGACAGTTATGGCGATGCCGGGTACGTGGGCGGTGTGACGGCATTACAACATTATGGCCTGCACGATGTGCGAAACATTCTCCATGTGCGTTATGAACGCAATACTCTGGCGGTAGAAAATGCCCTGGCCGACCTGGTCTACTCTCCGCGTAATATCCGAGCGGTTATTATGGTTGGCGCTTATGCTCCGTGTGCCAAGTTTATCCGTCTGGCAAAAGATGTTGGACTCAAGGCTGTATTTCTCAATGTCTCATTTGTCGGCAGTGAATTGCTGCTGAACGAGCTTGGCGAGCAGGGCGACGGCGTCATTGTTACCCAGGTGGTGCCGCCGTTAACAGGTGACGGTGTGCCGATTGTTCGCGAGTATCTTGCTGATTTTAAACGATTCAATCAGGCGGGGCGGCCCAACCATGTTGGTCTTGAAGGGTATATTTCCACCCGCTTGCTGCAACGGGCCCTGGTGCAGATTGAAGGTCGGGTAACGCGCGAACTTGTTGTTGACGCCCTTGAGAGTCTGGGATCATTTGATCTGGGTCTTGGCGTTGCTCTGCAGCTGAGCCCTGAGCGACATCAGGCTTGTCAACAGGTGTGGGGGACGTATTTTTCCCATGGTCAGACTGTTCCTTTCGCTTGGGAGACGCTGCCGAAATTGCTTAAAGCACAGAGGGGGACACCATGAAACAATCCCCCAGTATCACCGTGTTCATGCTGGTCTGGTTGCTGATTGTGACTGCAGTGCTGTCTGTCTTTGCATTGATGGGGCTCGGCTATAATCTGGTGACGGATTTAAATGCCCAGCGCGATAAAGTTCACCAGGAACTGATAAATAAGCGCGCAACCGTTGAACGGTTGCAAACGATGCTGGCCGAAATCCGCTCAGAATCGCTGAAGCTTTTCTATGACCAGGAGCAGGAGAATCATCACGATGAAACGGTTCACCAATACACCAGGGTGTTACTGCCGTTTATTGCTCGTTTTGATGTTGAGGACAATACCAACCTGGAGCGTTGTCAACGCGCTCTTGAAGATCTGAACCGGTTTACCGATCGTGCGGAGGAATGGGCCAGTCGTTATCATGACGTGCGTCGTCGCTACTTGGAGGGAGGCGGTTTGATGCGAATCCGCCGCTTGTTGCGACAGTTGCACTCCATTGCCGATATGGTGCAGGGGCGTCAGCGTCTGGAAGAGGCGGTTCTGGTCCAACATTGGCGGGAAAATTCATCGACCTCGGCGGAAGCGGTGGCCCGACACATCATTGAAGAACGCCAGAAACGCTGGTATCCCCTGCTGCGGGAAATTCGTTCTGAAGTGGACAGTCTTGGCCAGCAGGTGGAACAGTTGGCCAGTGCCAGGCGGACGGATCAGTTGGTGGATATCCGTGACAACATGCTTAAGCCTGGATTGGAACGGCTGAAAAGAAATCTGGTGATTCTGATTGAGGATCATGTTCTTGATGATTCGGCGGCTCTGGACCGGCTGGAACAATTGAAGGTCGAACTGTTCGGCAAACAATATCAAATTGACCCGGCTTATCAGACGGTGGTTGTCACAGGAGGTCTTTATGAACTTCACCGTGACCATATCGTGCTGTTGCGTCAGCGTATGGTGCTTGATAAATCGTTGCAGGAGAGTTATGTCGGCCTTGAAAGCCTCAATGTGGCTCTGGCGCAGTTGACTCAGTCCCGCCTTGATGATCTTGGCAGTCAGGCGGAGCGATGGTTGCACGAGACTCTGGATAGCATCAAACAGGGGGCTTATGTGGTCCTGGGGCTTTTTGTTGTGATTGGCGCGGTGATCTCCTGGCTGGTTCGCCGCCAAGTGCGGCAGATGTTTTTGTTGCAGCGCGATAAAGAGCTGATTCTCAATGCTGCCGGCGATGGGATTGTTGGTGTCGACAGAACGGGGCGGGCCAGTTTTGTCAACCCTGCGGCGGCGCGGATGCTCGGCTACGACGCAGAGGATTTTCTGCGCCGTTATGTGGTGGAAACGATTCCGGTTGTCCTGGCCAATGGTGAACATGTCATGGAGCAGGATCACCCGATCAGTCAGACCCGACAACTGGAACAGGGCTTGTGTGTCCGTTCTGACCTCGATGCGTTTCGCCGGCGAGACGGAACGATTATCTCCGTGGAATATGTGGCAACCCCACTGATCGGTTCAGCTGGTCAGCATGAAGGGGCGGTGTTGATCTTTAAAGATCTGACCCGGCAGCAGCAGGCGGAGGAACGGTTGGAGGAGAAAAAACAGCTTCTCGACCACATGAGCAATCACGACAGCTTGACCGGCTTACCCAACCGGCGCTTGTTTCAGGACCGGCTTTACCATGCCATTGAACGGGCGCGGCGCAGTTCCAGCGAGATGTCCGTGTTGTTCATTGATCTGGACCGTTTCAAAAAAATCAACGATTCTCTCGGCCATGAACTGGGCGATAAATTGCTGATCTCTGTGGCGCGCAGGATGCAGAGCCATTTGCGACGCTCTGACACGCTGGCCCGACTTGGTGGTGATGAATTTGTAGTGATCCTTGAAGAATCGAGTCATTCCCATTTTGCCGCAGTGATTGCACGCAATCTGCTCAATGAGCTTTCCGAAGCGTTTGATGTGGAGTCCCACCGGCTGTTTGTGACGGCAAGTATCGGTATCAGCCGCTATCCTTATGATGCCGAGGATGTGGTCGGGCTGATGTCGAGTGCCGATGCCGCCATGTACCACGCTAAATCCCGCGGTCGCAACAACTTCCAGTTCTACGCACCGGAAATGAATGGGCGTGCTCAGGACTTTCTGGAGATGGAAACACAACTGCGTGATGCGTTGGCGTTGGAGCAGTTTGAGGTGTATTATCAGCCGCAGTATGACATGCGCGATCAGACCCTGGTGGGAGCAGAGGCTTTGTTGCGTTGGAACCATCCGGAGCGGGGTATGGTGCCTCCGGGAGATTTTATTGCATTGGCGGAAGAGACGGGCGCGATTGTGCCGATAGGCGAATGGGTGCTGATGCAGGTGTGTCGACAGAATCGCCAATGGATGGATGAGGGGCTGACGCCGGTCCGGGTTGCCGTCAATATCTCAATCGCACAGTTTCGCAGTAATCTCAGCCAGACGCTGGAGCAGGTTCTTGAACAAAGCGGGATGCCGGCAGAATTACTCGAGCTTGAAATTACCGAGAGTATGTTGATGGAAGATGAGGAGGAAACTATCACCCTGCTCAATGAACTCAAGGAAAAAGGGCTGCATATCTCGATTGATGATTTCGGTACGGGCTATTCGTCGTTGAGTTATCTGAGAAAGTTGCCGGTCGACAAGTTGAAAATTGATCGTTCCTTTATTGCACATGTTGTCCATAATCAAAGTGATGCGGCGATCACCGGTTCGATCATCGCCCTGGGGCAGAATATGGATTTGAGAATTCTTGCTGAAGGGGTGGAACATGAAGAGCAGAGAGATTTTTTGCTGCAGCATCGGTGTTATATCGCGCAAGGGTTTCTTTATGCCCGGCCGATGACTGCTGAAGACTTTGTCCGGTTACTGTGAGACCGGGCGTGAACTCAATGGAGAAACGATGAAATATATTGGTGCCCATGTCAGTGCCGCTGGCGGTGTTGAGCACGCTGTAGCCAACGCTGTTGCCATTGGTGCGACGGCATTTGCGCTGTTTACCAAAAACCAGAAACGCTGGACAGCGCCACCACTGAAACCGGAAAATATCAGCGCTTTTAAACAAGCTTGTACCTCTCAGGGGTTTTCTCCGGAGCAGATCCTGCCTCACGATAGCTACCTGATCAATTTGGGGCATCCTCAAGCGGATAAGCTGGAGAAGTCCCGCCAGGCGTTTATCGACGAGATGCAGCGCTGTGAAGCGCTCGGCCTGACTCGGCTCAATTTTCATCCCGGCAGTCATTTGAGGGAGATTGATGAGCGTGCCTGTCTGGCCCGAATTGCCGAATCGATCAATCTGGCTCTGGAGCAGACGCACAGTGTGGTCGCCGTGATTGAGAATACCGCTGGCCAGGGCAGTAATGTCGGCTATTGCTTTGAGCATCTGGCCGAAATACTTTGCCAGGTTGCAGATCAAAGCCGGGTGGGGGTCTGTCTGGACACCTGCCATCTGTTTGCCGCAGGATATGATTTACGCACTGCGGCGGCCTGCGACGAGACGTTTGGACAATTTGCTGAGCAGGTTGGTTTTGAGCGGTTGTACGGCATGCATCTCAACGACAGTAAAACCGCGTTGGGAAAACATGTGGAT
>NZ_AAEW02000026.1 GCF_000167355.1 Desulfuromonas acetoxidans DSM 684 | reverse complement strand
AAAGTGCTTAGAGCGTACTTTCTTGTCGATTGACACCTTCCGAGCCCGTGGCAAACACATAACGAGGAATGCCGCTGCCCTTGAGCACAAGGTTGAGATGAGACTGTAATAACAGGTGCAAACGTTTGAGCGGATCGTCTGTTTCTGCACAAACCCTCCTGACATTGCCTAAAAGGCGGTCTTGAAGTAAGCCGCTAACAGACTCAAGGATTTCTTCTTTGCCGGAGAAATGGCGATAGATCGCAGAAGGAGCAAGTCCGATATCTTCTGCTATAGCCACGATATTTAAAGCTTCCAGTCCATGCAGGCTGATCAACTTTAAAGACGTTTCAGCAATCTGTTCACGTCTGATAGCTGTGGCAAGGCGCTTGGTAAGAGGGGTTGTTTTTTGTGAATCGTTATTCGCAATCATGCCCAAATATTATCTGATCGCACGTTTTTTTCAAGCACGTTTGATTTTTGTTAGCTTCTTGGGATTGACATGTCTAAGTGCAACTACAGTTAACTTTTTGATTGAAAGAAAAGGATTGACGCTATTATCCGTATTTTCTACTTTCCACATGCAGTATCCCAGTAGTCCGCTCCCGCCCTTGAAACGGTGATGATCCGGGATGTTTACTTTTAAGGCCAGCTTTTTTCTGACCTGAGCCCCCATCTTCCTAATTGTCCCAATCGGTAGAATCCTATTAAGGACAACTTCCGTTCATTACAAGAAACATCCTTAAACAGAAAAAAATTACCACCAAAGAATACCTCGACAGTCTTAAAATTTATGTGCTAGAGCCAAACCAACGTTAAATTCCGCACCACTTCAATGCGGAGCGGAAGGCAACAATATTGTTTTTTTCACGAGCAAGAGAAGGTGTAAAACACGATAGCAATGGCACTTTTGTCTGCGGAAAGTGGATGCTTCCATGCTATGCAAACATACTTCTAATGGGACGAGCAGCTAGTTTAATAGCCAGGCTGGCGGCGCTGATTGTTTAGTCTATGGCGCTGACCACTTTTATAAATTAGTTGACTAATCGTTTTTGCAGAGCAAAGATAGTGATTGGTTACTATCTTTCTTTGGAGGGCTATATGAATTTATCAAGCAAATATCTTCCGGCTGAGGAACGACGGGCGGTGACGGTAGAGGCGGTAATCGAGTTGGCGGGAGAGCAGAATCCGAGCGAAATTACTACGGCTTCCATAGCTAAACGAATGGGGGTGACTCAGGGGGCACTTTTTCGTCATTTTTCAAACAAGGATGCCATCTTACAGGCTGTTATGGAATGGGTGAGCGAACGATTGATGTCACGTATCGAAAAAGCAGTTTATGAAAAGCCCTCTCCTCTTGCCGCACTCGAAAGTATGTTTATGGCGCATGTGGACTTTATAATAGAGCATCCCGGTATTCCTCGTATGTTGTTTGGTGAATTACAACGCTCTGAAGAAACCGTACCCAAACGAATGGTGCATGCACTCATCCGTCGTTATGGGGAGCGTCTCAACCGTTTATTTGAACAAGGAAAGGTCTCTGGTGAATTTGATGTAAGGCTTGATAATGAGGCTGCGGCTACGCTTTTCATCGGAACTATTCAAGGATTGGTCATGCAATCATTGATAGCTGGAGATGTTAGCCATATGCGTCGCGATGCACCGAAAGTTTTTGCAATATATCAACGGGGTATCGGGAGCGTATCATGAAAAGATTGCCTTTCCAAAAACGTACATTGGCCCTTATAGCTGTACTTGTTCCTCTGCTTGCGCTTTTTGTCTATGTGGCCTTGCGTTCGGGGCCACTTGCTCCGGTATCGGTTGTATTGACCACGGTCGAGAACAAGAGCATCTCACCGAAACTATTTGGCATCGGAACCATTGAGGCTCGTTACACCTACAAAATTGGCCCAACGTTTGCGGGGCGGGTCATACGTTTGGACGTACACGTAGGTGAACGTGTCAAGGCCGGGCAAGTGCTTGGCGAAATGGACCCGGTGGATCTTGATGAACGTCTCAGGGCTCAGGATGCCACGTTGAAACGAGCAAACGCTCAATTAAAGGAAGCGCAGGCGCGTAAGGATTATGCGCAGACACAGGCTTTACGCTACGAGCAGTTACTTAAAGTGCGTTCCTCAAGTGAGGAAGTGGTAGCCACTAAACAACAAGATCTGTTGGTTGCGAAAGCAGGGCTGACTGCGGCACGAGAGGAACTATCTCGTGTACGAGCGGAACGAGAGGCGTTAGAGGCGCAGCGCAATAATTTGTCTCTGATTGCGCCAGTTGACAGCTTGGTCGTTTCGCGTGATGCCGATCCGGGAACCACCGTGGTTGCAGGTCAGTCTGTCGTGGAGCTGATAGACCCGAGTACTCTGTGGGTCAATGTCCGTTTCGATCAAATTCGTGCGCGAGGTCTCGCAGCAGGCTTATCAGCCCAGATCACATTACGTTCGCAGGCAGGTGAGCTGCAGGCTGGACGAGTACTGAGAGTCGAACCCCTGGCAGACGCGGTAACGGAGGAAACACTAGCCAAGGTTGTCTTTGATCAAATCCCTGATCCGTTGCCACCTGTCGGTGAATTGGCCGAAATCACGATTACCTTACCGACTCTTGCGGCAACACCGGTTGTCCCAAATGCCGCTATCCATCATATAGGTAGCAAATTGGGCGTGTGGCAGGTCACTAATGGCGATCTTCACTTTACAGCAGTTTCACTGGGGATTGCCGATTTGGAGGGTCGTGTTCAAATACGAGAAGGGCTCAAGGTTGGTGACCAAGTTGTGGCCTACAGCGAAAACGCCCTGAATGAGCATAGCCGAATTCACGTCGTTGACCATATCCCCGGGGTGACGCAATGATCAGCTTGGCAGGACGCGACATCTTGCACTCCTGGGGTAAGTTTGTCTTTACCGGTATAGGTCTTGGGCTACTCATCGGCATCACACTGTCTATGGCAGGAATTTATCGTGGCATGGTGGATGATGCCAAAGTGTTGCTCGACAATAGCGGTGCTGATCTCTGGGTTGTACAGAAGGACACTCTTGGTCCCTACGCTGAGTCATCAAGTCTCTACGATGATATCTGGCGAGGGATGCAAGGCATGCCGGGAGTGGAGCGGGCAGCGAACATCACTTATCTCACCATGCAGGTGAGCAAACAAGATGGTGACGTACGTGCCATGGTCACTGGCGTCACTTCTGGAGAACCTGGGACACCCGGGTGGCCGCCCTATCTAGTCGCGGGTCGCCAGATTACTCGGAGCCATTACGAGGCCGTCGCCGACATCGCTTCCGGATTTAAACTTGGCGACCGTATCCAGATCCGCCGCAATCACTATACTATAGTCGGCCTGACCAGAAGGATGGTCTCTTCCAATGGCGACCCAATGGTGTTCATTCCTCTTAAAGATGCCCAGGAAGCACAGTTTCTCAAGGATAATGACGCCATCCGAGAGCAGCGTCGACGCACGGCCGAAAACCCTGCTTTCAACCGGCCCGGAGTGCCAGGTTTGCTCGATGCGGTTATTGCTTCGCAAAGCACCAACCCCTACGTCAATGCGGTTTTGGTGCGGGTTGAACCAGGTCATGCCCCGGAAGAAGTCGCTGAGTCGATCCGCCGCTGGAAGCGCTTAACCGTCTATACCCGCAGCCAGATGGAGGAGATTTTGGTTGGTAAGCTGATCGCGACCTCCGCCAGACAGATCTTCATGTTTCTGGTGATCCTTTCGATTGTCAGCTCCGCCATTGTGGCCTTCATCATCTACACCCTGACACTCGGGAAAATTCGTGAAATTGCTGTCTTGAAACTGATCGGCACTAAAAATCGCACCATTGTCGGTTTGATCATGCAACAGTCCATCGCTTTAGGTTTGATCGGCTTTGTGGTGGGTAAGATTTCGGCAACGTTATTGATGGCGCCAATCTTTCCCAAATATGTGCTGCTGCAACCACTCGACTCCGTTATGGGTTTTATCGCCGTGGTTATGATCTGCGTACTGTCGAGCATTATCGCCATTCGTGCCGCGCTCAGAGTCGATCCGGCCGAAGCCATAGGGGGCTGACATGACTGCTAAAGGTATTCGTATCCAGGGGTTAAAAAAACGTTATGGAAGTGGCGATACCGCCGTTGATGCCCTAAAGACCGTCGACATGCACGTTGCGCCGGGCGAGGTCGTTGGACTGATAGGTCCTTCTGGATCTGGCAAAACCACGCTCCTTAAATGTTTGGGAGCGGTGATCGAGCCGACCGCCGGAAAAATGATACTCGGAGATGACGTCATTTATGATGACGGCTGGAAGGTCAAAGATCTTCGTGCCTTGCGGCGGGACCGGATAGGCTTTGTATTCCAAGCACCTTATCTGATTCCTTTCCTCGACGTCACCGACAACGTCGCCCTTCTGCCCATGCTGGCGGGAATGCCAAATGCCGAAGCGCGTAAACGGGCAATAGGATTGTTTAGAGCGCTTGATGTGGAGCATCGCGCCAAGGCCATGCCATCTCAACTCTCTGGTGGAGAACAGCAGCGAGTGGCTATTGCACGTGGCTTGGTGAATCGTCCCCCGGTAATACTGGCCGATGAACCGACCGCTCCGCTTGATAGTGAGCGCGCCCTGGCCGTAATCCGGATCTTGAACGATATGGCCAAAAAATTCGAGACCGCCATTATTGTCGTCACCCACGATGAAAAAATCATTCCCACCTTCAAACGCATATATCACATCCGTGACGGGGTAACCTATGAAGAAGAAGGCGAAGGACGTGGTTTCGAATGAGATCAATACAGAAAGGTATTCAGAATGACAAAAGTCGTCTGGCTTAAACGAGTCGCATTGGTTGTGCTCATGACTATTGTAACCGCAATCAGTTCTGCAACGTGGGCCGAAGAGAACGATAGTGCAGTCAAAGCGCTCTCGCTGAGAAATATCATGCAGGAATTGAGCAATAACATGCAGATAGTGACTGATGCCATTTACAGAGAGGACTGGGAACAGGTGGCGGGAACTGCGTCGCAGATTGCCAACCATCCACAGCCGCCGATAGCAGAGAAGATGCGCATTTTAGGTTTTGCAGGTTCCAATGTGAGCAAATTCAAAAGTTTTGACGAGCAGACACATCAAGCCGCAAAGGAATTAGAAGAAATCGCCATGAGAAAAGACGGTAAAGGGGTGATAGCACAGTTCGCAACACTCCAAAAAAGTTGTCTCGCTTGTCACCAGAGTTTTAGAAAAACATTCAAGGAGCATTTTTATGGGAAATAATAATATGGTTGTTCATTATGCTCTAATAGGAATGTGTCTTCTGACGTTGGCAGGATGTGCTGTTGGGCCTGACTTCCAGCGCCCGGCACCCCCTGATGTGATTGGTTATACTCCCACCCCGCTGGCTACGAATTTGAATTCCTCCCCTACCACGCTGGGTGATCCACAAAACATTATTAAGGCAGAACGACTAACAAAACATTGGTGGCGAGCGATGGGTGCCGACAAACTAGACATGCTCATCAGCGAGGCCCTGGAACGTAATCCAACCCTGATGGCGGCAGAGGCTAATTTGCGTCAGGCTCAGGAACTTTACGCGGCGAGGGCTGGTTCGACGCTTTATCCACAATTAGAGGGCAACTTGGGTGGCCAGCGCCAACGCTTCAATCCTGGAACATTAGGACAAACCGGAGAAGCACGGGAATTCAGTCTCTACAACGCTGGCGTGGGTGTTCGCTATACATTTGATCTGGCCGGGGGAAATCGTAGGGCGTTGGAAGCTCTGGCTGCCCGGAGCGATTATCAGCAGTTTCAATTGGAAGGTGCTCGTTTGACATTGGTGGCAAATATCGTCACAACGGCCATCACTCAGGCAAGCCTGAAAAGGCAGACTGAAATTATAGAAAACATCTTGAAGTCGCAGGAAAACCAACTCGAACTAACCCGGGAACGCATTCGTCTTGGTCATGGAGAACCGGACGATGCGTTAGCCCTGCAGACACAGTTGGAGCAAACGCGCGCCAAACTGCCGCCGTTACGTTATCAACTTCAACAAAACGAACATTTTTTGGCCGTTCTTGTGGGTAAAGCTCCAGGAGAGAGTTTGTTGCCGTCGTTTACCTTGGAGGATTTCACCTTGCCGCCGGAGTTGCCATTGTTAATCCCCTCTGAACTGGTGCGTGCAAGGCCGGATATTCTCGGTGCTGAAGCGTTGCTGCATGCCTCTAATGCAGAATACGGGGTCGCAATATCGAAACTATATCCCCAACTCAACCTTAGTGCCGATCTTGGATCGCAGGCACTGACGACCGGTGCGTTATTCGGCGGTGGTTCTGCTGTTTGGAGTCTGGTGGGGCAGCTGACACAACCCCTGTTCAATCCAGGCTTGCCCGCCGAAAAGAGAGCAGCTCTCGCCGCTTTCGATGCGGCTGCTGCAAACTACCAGTCCGTTGTTCTGGAAGCTCTTCGCAACGTAGCTGATGTACTGAGGGCATTGGAGAATGATTCAAAAAGGCTGGAGGCTCTTTCTGCCGCTGATTCCGCTTCAGGGAAGTCTCTAGAGTCGACACAGCGTCGGTATAGGCTTGGAACTGCAAGCTATTACGATCTGCTTATCGCACAGCAGCAACGGCTTCAAACCGAACTCGATCTGACAGAAGGCCAGGCGAAACGGCTGGTCAACACTGTTGTTTTTTGCCAAGCAATGGGTGGCGGATTAAATGGCATTACCGAATACACAGGACGGGTGGCGGAGGATCAAAGCGCCGAGTCGGTCGCCTCGCGATAGTTTAGAGGACCTACTGCTATCTCACGGAATGAAAAGCAGGTCTGAGAAGATAACTGGAAGGCTATACATTCTGTCTTTTTATAACGATATTTAGTTCGTTGTGGGTTGTTTCTAAAAAATAATTCAATGGGTGCTACCAATATCTTGATTAAGCGGGCAACCTAGGCTGCCCGCTTAATCAAGATTTATGTTAACTATGTTCGCTTAAGTTTCATTTTCCAGCCATGATCGCGGCGACATCAGTTTTAACCTCACCGATCGGCTTGATATCAAAATTTTCGACCAACACCTTGGCGACATTGGGCGACAGGAATGCTGGCAATGTCGGTCCGAGGCGGATGTGTTTCACACCGAGATGAAGCAGCGCCAGCAACACGACGACGGCTTTTTGTTCATACCAGGCGATGTCATAGGAAATGGGCAGGTCATTGATGTCGTCGAGTTCGAAGACCTCTTTAAGCTTCAGTGCGATGTAGGCCAGAGAGTATGAGTCATTGCACTGACCGGCATCAAGCACACGGGGAATGCCGCCGATATCCCCGAGATCAAGCTTGTTGTAACGGTATTTTGCACACCCGGCGGTTAGGATAACCGCGTCTTGTGGTAACTCTTGGGCAACTTCGGTAAAATAGCTGCGGCTGGTATGGCGACCATCACATCCCGCCATGACGACAAAACGCTTGATGGCTCCCGATTTAACCGCGTCAACAACTTTGTCTGCCAGAGCCATGACCTGGGCGTGAGCAAACCCTCCGACAATTTCCCCGGTTTCAATCTCCACCGGAGCCGGACAGCTTTTCGCTTTCTCGATGATCTCGGAGAAATCTTTGTTGCCACCATCTGGGCGTTCCGCGATATGGGTGACTCCAGGCCAGCCGGCCATGCCGGTGGTGTAGATCCGGTCTCGATAGGCGTCCTTGACCGGAGTGATGCAGTTGGTTGTCATCAGAATCGGTCCGTTGAAAGAAGTGAACTCCTTGTCCTGCTGCCACCAGGCATTGCCATAGTTACCAACAAAATGATCGTATTTCTTGAATTCTGGATAATAGTTGGCCGGCAGCATCTCGCTGTGCGTATAGACATCAACGCCGGTACCTTCGGTCTGCTTAAGCAGCTCTTCCATGTCTTTGAGGTCGTGGCCGGAAATGAGAATGCCGGGGTTGTTGCGTACCCCGATATTGACCTTGGTGATCTCCGGATTGCCATAGGTTGACGTGTTGGCTTCGTCCAGTAACGCCATGGCTGTCACGGCTACTTCTCCGCATTTAAGAACCTGGCCAATCATTTCTTCGACACTTAGCTCGCGTGTCGTGCCGGCCAGTGCTGAAATCATGAATTCATAAATATCGTTATTCTGGAAACCCAACATCGCCGCATGATCCGTGTAGGCGGCCATGCCCTTCAGGCCGTAAATGAGCAATTCACGCAATGAGCGTACGTCTTCGTTGGGCTGTGAAAGGACGCCGACCTGCGCCGCTTTTGCAGCGTACTCGGATTCAGTTCCGTTCCAGTTGGTGACGTTGGCATCACTATTGAAGCCAATGGCCAGTTTCAGGGCATCCCGCTTGGCAATGGTGGTCTTGATGAGTTCTTTGATGCGCTGGTTGTCAAAGTTGGCGTTGGTAATGGTGGCGAACAGGGCTTGGCAGATGAACAAGCCGATGGACTCGTCCAGTTTGTTCTGTGATTTTGCCTCTTCAGCGACAACGGCCAAACCCTTCAAGTTGTAGACTAATAGGTCCTGCAGTCCTGCGGTGTCCTCTTTTTTTCCGCAGACGCCGGCGATGGTGCAACCGGTTCCTTTCGCGGCTTCCTGACATTGAAAACAAAACATACTCATGTGATTCTCTCCTGGTTTGATTGAGTGTTAAGGATACGTTTTGTTGTTACGTGTTATCCTTCATCGGCGTTTCTTGAGGCCATTATGACGCAAATAGAAAAAGAAGAAATTGATACAAATCAAAAAAATTACATATGGATGATGGCGGACAGTTTATTCAAACTCTCCCCAAAGAATTTTATATCCAAACCTAATCGTGTCAATTCGTGAGGTATCCCCAACGACGTGGGGATACCTTTTCTAAAATTAGGTGTCTTAGTTTTTTTACTGTGGCAATGCAGCGTTCGCAGACGGATGTGTTATTTGATGGGGCTCTTCCGACAGGCTATCGGGATAATGAGGTGTCTGTGGCAGTACAATTTCCATGTTGGGGTTGAAGTTCAGTTTCTTATTTCCACGGTTATACAGGTACTGGTCCAACTCCAAATCAACAATCTCTGGAATCGTTATTCCTGATGTGATGATGGCCTCACGGAGTAAGCGTTCTGCAGTATTTGTGTACTTTTCGGTATCGTTCAGGATGCGAGTAGCTTCCGGCGGGTTGTGAAATCCGGTGGAGTTTTCATTTTGGATAAACATCAAGCGGTAAAAAGCCTGTTCGTAGGCCTCTTTTGCCTGCTGATAGAGAGAAGTGGTGGTAATGGTTTCTGCTGCGGAGCTGTGATGAGCCAGCTCAAAAAGCTTTGCCACCCCAGCCAGGGCGTAGCCTGTGTTGATCATTGCCGTTGCCGTGTTGTCCTGAATGGCAAAAACCATCTCCCGCAGGCTATTGGGTTCTTCAGTGTGACAGGCCGCACAAGCTGTTAGGTCGTTTTTTAACGGACTCATGATCCGATGGTCGGAAATTGTTTGGTCCGCTGCATCTGTACTCGGCATGTGGCAGTCTGCACAGGATAAACCAGCTTGCCAGTGTGGACTGTCTTTGGAGAAAAATTCAAACTCCGGGTGACGCACAAAGCCAAGTTTGAATCCCGTCACGCTTTGTGTCCACTCTTTATAGGTGGGATCGGATTTGATCGTGGCAATAATGTTTTCAACACTGATGTTTCCCCACTGGCTCCCTGACCATGGGAAAAGAACATCTGTTGTCTTCATTTGCGCATTTTTCGGCATGGTGTAGGTGACGTGACACTGTGCACACACTAGAGATCGTTTATCCTGATTGGATAAATCGGACGGTTGCTTTCCAATCTGGGGCAGGGCTTTGCCCAGAGTAAAACCGCGAGAGATTTTGAGAGACAGATCGTCCGTGTTATGACAATCAACACAAGTCACTCCCAATAATTGGTCTTGAGCCGGGATATCATCACGTAATTCAGCATACGATTTTTTGAAGTAGTCCTCACCCAATTCAGTCTGCAAATCTTGGGCATATGGTGTTTTACAGCTTAAACACGAGCCGCCTGCTTTGAGACGGGTTGGCTCAATATCCACTTGGTCTTCAATCATGTACACATGCCCACGTGGTTCGGTAAATTCAGCTCCGTACCCCCAGCCATTCAGTAACAAAGCCAAGTAGGGGTACTCATCAATTTTGCTGTAAAGGATGCCGTCTGTGTCATAGCCACGCTTATATTTACTTTTGGCCGCAGGCGTTGGCTCGGCTGTGGCTTTCCAAGACTCATATTGTGCTGGGTAGGTTTTTCCAAGCTCAATAGTTGTTAGGCCTTTTGTTGGAATTCCACGAGCATTATGGACTGACGTTATTGTGTTGCCATTCACAGCAATCATGATGGCAGAGAGCAGAAACAAAAGGAATAGCGATACGCGTAATCTGGCACTGAAAAAATGTTTCTTAGGCATGCTTCCGGACCTTTCTTGATGGGCAAGGGTGACAGCAAACGTGGTGGTTCTCTCCACGTGCAGCTTGATTCTGTTGTTGGTCCCACTGGCATAGGGCGTGCCAAAACTAAGGTCGGTAAGGAATGTTGTTGAAAATTAAACGTTTTTTTTCTTGCGGTTGAGGAAAGGTTGAGTCTGTTGCTGTTTATGGAATGTTACGAGAACGTAACGTGGTGGGTGGAGATCGTTACGTTTCTTGCCATTTTTTCAGTTTTTCCCACAATGTTTTTCGCGATATTTTTAACAGCTTTGCCGCCTCATTTTTTCTGCCGTTCGCTCGGCGTATAGCGTCGCTAACGATCTGCTGTTCTAGGTGTTGCATAGTCACTGTCAGTCCCTCGTCCATAAGGGCTGCCCCCTGTGAAACAGTGGCGGCGGTCCGCGTGATTTCATCCGGTAAATCTTCAGGAGCGAGGTCGCCATCCTGACAAAGCGCTACTGCGCGTTCTAAAACATTTTCAAGTTCACGGATGTTGCCAGGGAAAGGATAGCGCAGAAGTGCTTGGATGGTTTCTTTACGCATCTTTTTCAGGGGTTTATGCATCGCGGTGGAGAATTTAGCGAGAAAAAGATTGGCTAGCGGCAAAATATCTTCACGTCGTTCCCGAAGCGGTGGTAGTTGAACCGGTATGACATTGAGTCGGAAAAACAAATCCTCTCTGAAATGGCCTTTTTCCATCTCTTCACGCAAATCTCTGTTGGTGGCCGCAACAATACGAACATTGATACGGATCTCTTTTTCTCCCCCGATCCGTTGCACCTTCTTTTCTTGTAACACCCGCAGTAGTTTTGTTTGGGCGGACAAGGACATTTCGCCAATTTCATCCAGAAAGAGGGTGCCACCATCGGCTTGTTCAAATTTACCAGAACGCGCCTGACCTGCTCCAGTAAACGAGCCTTTTTCATAGCCGAAGAGTTCTGCCTCAAGGAGGTTCTCTGGAAGCGCGGCACAGTTGATGTTAATCATGGGTCCGTTTTTTCTGGTGCTTAATTCATGTAACGCCCGGGCAACCAGTTCTTTGCCGGTACCACTTTCGCCGGTAATTAACATGGTGGAATCAAGTTTGGCTGTCGCCAAAATGGTCTTGAAGACGGTTTTCATTGCAGCGCTTTTGCCCATCATTCCGGCAAGGCCCTCTCCGGCCAGAAGCTGGCGACGTAATTTCTCGTTTTCATCTTTTAGTTGGCTTTTTTCAGTGACATCTCGGCTGACCATCAAAGTGCCGGTATAAACTCCAGAGCTATTGCGGATTGGGTAGTAGGTATTTTCAAAGAATTTTTTTTTCACTCGAATCGTACGCGTGGAATGATTAAGTTCGCCTTTCTTCAACTTGATTAACAATTGGGATAGGGGCGCTCTGGCTCGCGGGGTGTGCATATCCAAAAGTTGTCGACCAAGAAATTTGTGCGCGCGGATACCGCGGATCTTTTCGGCTGCGGCATTGATGAAGCGGATCGTGTCATCCTGATCAGCAAAAACCAGCCCCTCTCCCATGCTTGCTAAAATGGTCTGAAAAACAGAAATATCCATCATCTCAAAAGAGTCCAAAGAATCCTCCGCAAAATTTTCTTTTTAAACGTTACGGATCCGTAACGTTTTAGGCATCGTGACATATCTATGTGATTGAGATCAAGCTTTTATATAATACGTAGATATTTTTTTCTTTCGTTGCAAGTTCCTGTATTCATGAGGAAAATTGTAGGAATTTTTAAGTTCCTGCGGAGGTGAGCTGTTTCTTTACAGATCGGTATGGTTGTAGCAAGGAGCTAAACGCACGCGCAAACACTTCACTGTGAAAGGAACAACCGTGACGAAAAGACATGACGCAATTTTGATGAAACGCCACATGCTGGTACCGAATTGCTTGAAGCGTCTTCCTAAGCGTTGCCATGCGCCTCTGGTGGGGCCACGCTCTTCGATGACATTTCACGATTCCTTGTGGAGCTTCCTTAGTGGGACGTTCGGTATTTTGGTCATTTTTTGGCTTACCGATCTGTTGGATTTTCCGTTGCTGATTGGTTCCTTTGGAGCTTCTGCTGTTCTTTTATTCGGCGCTGCAGACTCACCTTTGGCGCAACCGCGTAACGTGATTGCCGGACATGTTGTTTCCGCTGTGGTTGCCGTCTGTGTGGTAGCGCTTTTGGGTACCGGCCAACTTGCCATTGCCGTGGCCGTTGGGCTAGCTATTTTTGTCATGAACGTAACCCACACAACGCATCCTCCGGGAGGTGCCACGGCTTTGATCGGTGTGCAAGGAGGCGCAGGGCCGGAATATATTGTTATTCCCGTGCTCCTCGGAGCGTTAATCCTGCTGTTGACGGCTCTCATAACAAACAATCTGGTTTATCACCGGAAATATCCGAAACACTGGTTTTGAAAATTTGTCACGAAGATAAAGGAAAAGAGAAAAAATGACCGAGATCAAGGAAAAGACATATCTGGTGATTGTACAGTGCCACATCGTTCAAGAGCGTTGTTCAGGTTTTCATTGCGAAAAGGCTCTGTATGATCGAACCGGTGGTTTTGCCGTATATCCCGAAACCATAAATTTTCGCAGTCTCTCATTGACGTGTGGCGGCTGCTGCGGCCGAGCACTTCATCGAAAACTGACGAACTTGATACGTCAGGCACAAAAGCGTGACGGGATCAGTAAAGAGGACATTGTTGTGCATCTTTCTTCTTGTATCACTAAAGACAATTATCATGCGCCGACATGCCCCCATCTCGATTACCTGAAAACTCTGATCGGCAAGCTTGGGCTTGATCTGGTCGAAGATACCTGGATCAGTAAAACGGCTGAAAAGAGGCGCCAGGAAGGCCTTTACCGTAACAATCAATGCATGAAGGAGACGCCCCATGGTTAAACGAGGCCTTTTTTGTCTTTTAATGGTTTTGCTTTTCCCTTTTTCAGTAACAGCCATACCAACGATTACATGTCATTGCTTTCAGGACATGAGCTATAACCCTGATCAACCGGCCGCCGCTGATGAGTATTATTTGGCGTCAGTGCAAAATTCCTTTTTTGCCGCAGTGTTTAATACGGACAGAAAGTCGGTTGTAAAACAGAAAAGAAATGGAGTGTCCTCCGATGATCTTTGGATTGCTTCTTGGATTGGAAAGATAGCTGATATCCCAGCGCAACGTCTTTTAGCTCAAAAAAGGGCGCAGGGAGAATGGAGCGCCATTCTGAGCTCTTTATCACCAACAATTGAAACACAACGAAATTCCCTGGCTCAGGCTTTGAAAGCCTGTGTCTCAAAAGAATTTATGGCCCAAGCTGTTGTTGAGGATGTTTTTGTTCATTATTCCATCCTCGACCAGAGGGCTTTGCGAGACCTTCGGAACGCGGGTGCTTCCAATCAGGAGCTGGTTATAGCGACCTTGCTCTCGAAAAAGACTGGTGAAATTCCACAAAGAATCTATCTGAATGTGAAAAACGGCATGAAAACCTGGGGTGAATACATCAGCTTGACACAGCTGTCAATGGACGCCTTGAGAGATGAGTTTTTCAGCATGTTGAACGGCGCTCAAAGTTAAAGGAGAAATGACATGCAAATTAAGTTGAACATTGAAAAAATGACGGTTGTACGCTCGATTGTGCAATGGAGCTTCTTTGTCTGGATTTTGATTATTGGAATCCAGTTTGGTTTTTTTGTCAGACATTTTGCGATGAAGGGAGAGTCCTTCTTTGTCAATAGACCTGCAGGCGTTGAAGGGTTTTTACCCATTGGCGCGCTGGCAAGTTTAAAACACTGGCTGTATACGGGTCAGGTTGACCGGATTCATCCGGCCGCCTTGGTTCTTTTTCTCACTTTTTTAGCAATGAGTTTGTTGGCTAAAAAATCATTTTGCTCCTGGCTCTGTCCGGTCGGTACCGTTTCCGAGGGACTCTGGAAGTTTGGCAAGTGGCTCTTCGGGCGCAGTTTTCATATGTGGGGATGGTTGGATTTTTTGTTACGCGGGGGGAAATATCTCCTGTTGCTGTTTTTCGTCAAAATCCTGCTACTTGATATGCCTGTTTATGCTCTTGAACAGTTTTTGCAAACACCCTACTGGGCGATCAGTGATGTCAAAATGCTTTACTTTTTTACTAATATGTCGCTGACGACCATATTTGTTCTTCTTCTATTGGCGGGGCTCTCTCTTTTCTATAAAAATTTCTGGTGTCGCTACCTGTGCCCTTATGGTGCCTTGCTGGGATTGATCAGTTTTTTCAGTCCGTTGAAAATCCGTCGCAATGTTTTGACTTGTACTGATTGTGGTCTTTGCAGTCGCGCCTGCCCGTCTCGATTGAACGTTCACCGTCTTAAAACCGTCAGTAGTCCTGAATGCTCTGGCTGTCTTTCCTGTGTTGATGCCTGCCCGACTGCGGCCGTACAGATGAGACTTTCACTCTGGTCAGCTTCACTGCCTCGTTGGACTTTTCCTGTTGTCGTTTTGGTTGTTTATGCCGGTGGAGTTACTCTCGGAATGGTAACGGGGCACTGGGATAGTTCGTTAGGTTACGAGGACTATCAGCGCTTGATTCCGATGACGAATTTTTTAAGCCATTGATTTTAACGAGCTGAAATCTCGGAGTTTGTGTTTCTGTTTGCAAAGTCGGCTGATGGCCTTTCTGGGAGGCACCATGTACGAATTAGAACGTAAAAGCATCCAAAATAGTGAGGGAGGTCCTTGTCAGGTCCTCGCTGTCCGCGGTACCCTGGGGATTGCTGTCGTCCGCAAGCTTAAGGATGATCTGCTTGCACTATTGAAAAACAATGATTCTGTCGTGATTGATTTAACTGAAGTTAGTGATATCTATTACAGCATTTTACAACTGATGTGTTCTGCCAATAAATACGCCCAGAAGCACGGTAAAACCTTTAAACTGACAGGACAAAATGCTCACGTTGTTATGGTCGAAGCGCAATCCGTCGGGTATTTTCGCGCCGAAGGCTGCAAGGACGCCAAAGATCCGACACGATGTTTGTGGTTAGCGGAAACCTCCGCTTAATCTATGTCAGTTTAGCCCTGGCTCCTATCGCGATATGGGTACTTGCCTAGCTGACTACGGAGATTGCCTGCCAAGGGCATTAGGGAGCGTTTTCAATTAACTCTTCGTCTTTTTTTACCGATAAATGGATAACCCTTTCAACGGAGCAAACGACAAGATGGACAGAACAATCTTACGAAACGATCTGTGAAAACGTATCTCACAATTGCTTCCCGGTAAAAGCACTGATCGCGGTGTTACCGAAAAAGATAATCGGCTGTCTGATGAGTCGTTTACAGGGAGTGCAGTCAAAGTAAATGCCATCCTCGTGTCTCTCAACATGGTGAGGGGACTAAATTGGCTGTGGACAGGTAGGGCTTTGGCCTTTGATTGGGAGAAGATGAAGCATAAGCTTGAATTCAGCCTGATATGAAAGGATAATAGCTTTTGTCTTTTGATGACATCAAAGGCGACGTTTGTGACTAACCGTAACTACTCAATAAGTAATCATATTTTTAAAAGTATGATTCTTTTTTGTCAGAAATTTTCCTTAAAAAAGGATGGCCGGTGTTGTTAGTATGATACTTTAACAGTTGCTACAAATTTCACTTCTTGTGAAATCAGGTACTTACATACTTAAAAGTATGATACTTTTTTGTCAATTTACAGGGGCGCGTCGACAACAGCGGATTTCTTGTCTGTGCGTTTCTCGGCTTCTGTGCACTGATGATCGTGGTGGTGCAACGGGTTCCGTCTGTTCTGGTCATGTTTGGCATTGTCAAAGCGGCTGCCAGCCCTAAAGAAGTTGCTGAGCAGGAATCGCACTAATCCCGAATCGACCTTATCTCTACCCGCCCCGGTTTCCACAGCCGGGGCAGCGCCTCTCACACAGGAGGGAGAACCATGCTGCCCGTCATTATTGCCTATCAGACTCCCACTGAAACCGCTGCCCTCAAGTAATGCGTGGAGCCGGCCGGAGGCATTGCCAAGCCTGTGACAGCGCTCAATGAAGCCATTGATGTGCTACGTAAAAAAGAGGATGCCGCGATCATGCGCCGGGCAAACCCTTTGAAGGCAGTAGTGCATTGGATGTCATACCGATCTTTCGCTATTTGCAGAAGCAGCTGAAAATCATCCTGCTGGCCGACGACGCCACTGTTTGCTTCTTGCGTCAGGCACGACTGCAGGAATTTTTTATCATGCCATAGAGCCTCATGACGAAGATGACTGCCGTGAACTACAACTGGCCTTGGAATGTGCCCGCGAAGCGAGTGAAAAGCAGGGCAAGAGTTTATGGAAAAAGCTGGCATCGGTGTTCGGTGCTGTTGGATAAATAATTGTTAGCCACTCAGGTGTCCATTTCACAAGGCTAATGTTTTCAATGTGTTACTGAGGTGCCCATTTGAGAAAGATTAATATTTCCGGTCTGTTACTGAGGTGTCCATTTCAGATTAGAGACACCAGATCTGATTACTGGTGCAGCTCCCAATCAAGGTAGTGACTAATCGTCAACAGCCCCTCAAAGTGTCTTTCTTTGATGATCTCCAGAGGGCTCATGTTGTTAAAGCGTTTATTGGGCCTGGAGATCCACTGATAAGCCAAGCTTCTGTTGTGCGGATAAAGAATCCGCAGTGACTTGTGAATACTCAGTAAATGTCCAGCACGGTCGAGTAAATCCATATTGTTAGCCAATGGTTTTCCTTGGCGGTATCTGCTCAGCGTGCTTCGGTTCTTTGTAGACAGGCCAAGTAACGCGGCCTGATCCTCATCGCTCAATTGCCAATGCTCAAATAATCGTGTGATCAGTTGAGCGAGTCTGGCTCGAGAATCGGTGTTGCTTAGGTCGATGTCCTGAAAGTTGTCCGTTTGAGTCATTCGTATTCTTTCTGTCTGTCGTGAAAAGATGAATCTTTCATTCTGTTTTTGGCAAGCGAAGTGCAAAAGGACAGGACTCAGGAAACAATACCGTGCTCTATTCTGTCAAGTTCATCACAAACCTGTTTTCGGCCAGAAGCAGTATCCAACAAAGACCAGGGGGCTTTCCCTCCCAGTGCCGTTGATTCCCGTTGAAGCCAGGCTAGGGCGGTTTTCTCGTCTCCAAAAACTTCTATCGCCTTATTGAACGCGGGTTCAAAACAGTCTGGGTGCATTCTGGCAAAGGGCTTTTTATTCATATCCGTCCTCGTTGAAACTAATCAAAATTGTCCTAAATGGTACAATACCAATGGGGACAATGGGATCTTTGCCACAGTTTCTAAAATTTCTTTGTGACTTTTCATGCTCGTGCTGATTTTGAAAAAAATTCAATCCTTCGCAGCTCTTAGTTAATTGTTTTTCAACCCCAGCTGGGCGTGAAGCAGGCACGCCAATTTGCTCATCTTTTGCTTGTCATTTTTCATCGGAACTGGGCACAGGCTTTTACTCCCGTGCTCAGTGATCCACTCACACAGAATAGTACAGCGGTTGATAAAACTATCCAATGACGCTGTACATTTCTTGCCCAAGTCGATTTTTTGGCTGTGCTCACTTTGTTGCCAGTCAACGCGTAAGCGGGCGTAATCGATTGCTGCCTGCAATACCGTTTGAATCAATTCCGGAGGTCCATGGTTTTCAATTGCCTGCAATATCTTCTGTGCCTCTTCCATGGTTACCTGATCCCCAACGTGTCGCAACGGATGCATCCGATTTCGACGAACCAAGTAAGTCATCACAGTAAGGCCGAGAAAAAACAGACCACAGATGATGAGAAAAAATTCCATCTAAAGCTCCCGTATTGATTTTTCAAACCGCGTGTTTTCATTTTACCACCTCAAACGCTCACTTGGAAAAACTGAATCATTTCTTTAATTCTCAAAATGCGCAGTAGAGCATCAATTCTGACCAGCATCTGGAAAATGGTATCGCTTGATCTTGTTGACTGGCGTGAAAAACGTGGATAATTTTGTTCCAGTTTGTGTCTTGAATGAGGAAATCTGACACGACTGGACATTTTTTTACCAGTTTCTGTCCAATATTTTGTGAGGCATACGAAATGGTAACGATTGAATTTTTACTGCTGGGGATTTGTTCTTCAAGAGGTGGTTTGAATTAAAGAAATGTATTATGGTAATATCTTAATGCTTTTGGCGGATTGTTTTTTGGTGTTCTCAATCACTATTTTCTGAATCTAAGTAGGATTTTGATGAGTGAACCACTTTGTAAATATCAGGGCATTTTCAAGTTTGCCACATTTACAAAGCGCCTTTTTGAAAATCCCGAAACCACCTGCTCAAAACAGGAATTGGCGGACCTGCTAGAGGCTGTAGGCGTTCAGAACTCCATTCAAAATCTACTTCATGTTTTTGATAATTTTTCCCGGCTTGCTTGTTTCGTGCCTGGGATTTGCTCAGACGTCAAATGGATTGTCATTGCAGACCGTTTCGAAGAGTTACAGGCAACAGCAGACTCTATTCTCGCCATTCGTTCGGAGCTTAGTCATCGTGTTCAAGGGTTGGACCTATCTTTAAATAAAGAGATCAACTCTGCCTTCTATGGGTTGACAGAAAAAAATCCACTCTATGTTACGCTGGGTTATCTTCCTGATTCGCGGCAGTATCTGAACCACTATGATCAGTTTCTTGCCCAGCTTATGGTGTCGATATGCGCCATCTCTTTGAATGAGCAGGCGCTCGATGATGTGAGTGTTTCTTTTGTCAGTCTTCTGCAGAATGTGCGTGCATTGGCGAAGTCCTCCCAGATAGGTCAGTTCCCGCAGCACATATTATCCCCTGAAGATTATGTTAGCCATCTAAGAGCATTACCGCCCCATCCACGGATTCAGATTTTTTCTGAGTTTTTAGCGCAAGGCGTCAGCTGTCTACCAACGGATTCTCTGGATAACATTTTTAGTCGACTGGATGATGACGTCGATCTTGCGGGACACCATTTGCTACGACGTAAGATGCGCAGCAATGTGGCCGACCAGATTGATTGTCGTGAAGAGCGTGAACAACCTCACAATGATCAGGCGCCAGCAACCAATGGCCAACTTTATGTTTTTTATGGCCGCTCTGGAAGTGGTTATAGCAGAGAGCATTCCGCTTACATCGGACAGAGGATTGCAGCCAGTCGTGCCATGAGCAACCAGCTCTTTGAAATAGCTTGGGATCAGCTTAATCAAAAAGATATTCAAGTCTTGCTACATTATCTGTTTAAGCCGGTATCCTCAACGCAACCCGAAGAAGAGGCGACCAAAGCCGAACTGGCATTGATGCTATTTGCTGGGCTCTCTGCGAAACGGTTATCAGATTTGCAGGTTAGCTATTATGGCGACTATTCCGTCGGAACCGACTGTTACTTTGTCCCGACCAAAAGGTTGCGCCTTGTCAGCCCTGGTCCTGCTCTTCTTACTGAACCCGGCGTAGAAACCGATGAACAACGTTGCTTGACTCAAACTTACATTGATTTGGAACTTCCTGAACAGGTCAACACGCTGATTGCTCGAAATCTGTCGAATGATTTGTTTGTCAACACTGAGCTGTTATTTAAAGAATCCGATCAAATCAATGCCCGTATCACCTCAACGTTTTCTGAATTACGTAAAAAACATCATACGCGTCTCACGCTAACACGGGTGCAAAATTATCTTGCCGGAGTTTTGGGGCGGTTGCCTGGTGGAGATATTGCCGCAGCCAGTTTGGCGCTGGGAAAAGAATTTTATCTGTCACGTACGCGGATTCACTATACCGCATTTGACAGCTCCCAGCTTCAGCATCTTTATGATAAATCCTGTCAATGTCTCTTGGAATCAGGTGGTTATCCCTATGCAAAAGAGGAGGGCTATCCAGCTGAGGAGCGCTATTTAGGAACCCCTCTTCGGCCGAACCTGGAAGCTGTCCGCAATCTCGTTGAACAGGTTAAATCTGAGCTGGCAAACGACACCAAGCGGTTTGGCGATGTGAACTCTTTTGCTCGATATCATAATACGTACACCCTGTTTACCTGGCTTTATTTCGCCTACAATACCGGTTATCGTGCTGTGAATTCGCCCGGCATTCGCTCTGATCTGATTGATGCTGTCAGAGGCCTGAGCGTCATCCGTGATAAGGATTCAGCCGATCATTATCATACTCGCCTGGTGTGGTTGAGTGAGGGCTGCCGAGCCCAGCTGATTCATTATCGCCAACATGCGCTGCAGGTCTTAGCCTTGAGTGGTAATTACAAAGATTTGAAATATGGCGATGATTTATTCTTTGTGGATGAAAAGACCTGTTCAATGATTACGGCAACGCGTTCGAGGATTGAGGATGAGTTGCACCGTTTTGGTTTTCATCTGCCTGCCAATACGCAACGTCATTTGTTGAAATCCGAGCTGCAAGAGGATGGTTGTGCACCCGACACCATTGAATTAATGCTCGGGCATTGGAGTTTAGGCCAGGAAGGCTGGAGCGCGACTTCGGCGCTACATCCTCAATATTTTGCCGATGAGCTGTGTCATTATTTGCAACCCTTATTGCGTCGGATAGGATTCCATCCTATCGCCGGTATAAAAAACATTCCGAAAAAGTTTTGTTTAACGAATCGGGTGGATTTTTCTGTCGCTAGAACGACTCATCTTCACCGCCGTCTGTCCGCAAAAGACATTCAGTCGTTGATAGTGGATCCACCAGCACCGGTCTGGTTCAGTTGCTTGGGAAACATGTTTCAGAATTTGCCTGTTGAAAAAGCGTTTCGCCCGCAACAGCAAATGGTCTTGTTGCGACTACAGAAGTTCTTGCCTGAGCTTTATCATGGACATGAGGCGGCATATGTTGATGAAGCTTCAATCGATTTTTTTATCCAAAAGATCAAGTTTAAAGTCGGGCACCCACGTCTGATTTATAAACGGATCAGCTTTCTGATCCAAGGACTTGAGGAGGGCAAGAAACAGTTGGGGTGGAATGTCCCTGTTCCTACGTGGCCAACGATTGTCCCCAAACCACAAAATCGTATCCGTCAACCGATCATGGCCCGTTTACCTCGCTTTCGGGAGGTCGAAGAAGCCTTCTTACGGGATTTGGAATACGATTGTCCACATGATCCTGTGATTCAGCTTGGGCAGGTTTTGCTCAGCGCTGTTTTATACGGTGGCTTGCACCATCCCCGTTGGGTTGCTCCTTTTGTACAGGCTCTGCATGAGCAGTGGTTCTATCGCTGCAATGACATGTTGTGGTTGGATTTGTGGGTAGGGGCACGCCCAGCAAAACAGCGAGAACAATGGCTCTTACAGAGAGATGCGAGCAGTTACCGGCGCTGGATTGCTGACCCGTTATCACATTTGCTTATTCGCCGACTAGAAGATGTCCGCAATAGCCACGAAGAGTCTTTTGATGCTCTCTTCGTGTATCAGTCTTATCAGAACCACCTTTTTGAAGTAACGGGCTACAAGCTTCCAGGTTTGAGGGAGCTGCTGACTTGGGCCAATTGTTGGGCCACCCTGAATCAACCGGCTTTTCTTGCCGCTTACTTAGCCAATGAGATTGAATCTGCCAGCCTCCCGGATCCTGTCTGGATGCGTCTTCTTACTGGACACCATTATCCCAGTGTGACGAGCAGTAAAAATTCTTCCGAGTTTGAATCCTATCAGGGGGAGGCAAATGATTATTTCGGTCAGATTGCATTGATAAAGGCGTTACGCAAAGGAATTCACGAGCGTAGTACTCAATCGAATACTGCAATCATTACATGGCTTAACGATTTTATCCAAACTCATTCCAAAGAACTTTACCCCGCTTCGAAGTTGATGTGCCTTTGGGCGATGCAGATGTTTTCTGAGCGCAAATATGAGCGTGAAGGTCGTCAAAAAAATCCTGAGCAGCCTTCTACCGTCTTAAGATACCTTGGCTGTATTGGTCAGCATATTCTTCAGCAATCCGGGGCACTGGATTTTACATCTTTGGATGGGGAGGAACTTCAAGACCTTGTAGAACAATGGATAGAGCAAAGTCGCTATTTTTGTGTAGACGCTGAAAAGATGACTCCTTGGGGCCTTCGACGGATGAACTATTTTGTTGATCGCTTAAATCAGTTTTTGGCCTTTGCTCACCTTTTCCATGATGCTCCTTTTGTTGCTATTCATCTCGATGGGATAAGAGGACAGGTCCGCCAGTCACCTGGTGTGCGAGCCAATGTGATGACCGTCAGTGAGTTTGTTCGCCTGCGTGATGTTCTTGGATTCAAATCATCAAAATTGGGACGGATTGATCGAATCGCTCTTATTTGGGTGATTCTGGCCTTCCGGACCGGACTGCGTATTTCAGAAATTTATGGACTGAGCCTCGGTGATTTGCAAGGAGACGAGAAATACGAGTTGCTGGTGCAGCCAAACTCTTATCGCCAGTTGAAGACAGAGTCATCCTGTCGGCGGATTCCACTTTATGCATTGCTGCCTGAAGAGGAATTATCATTTTTACGCCAATGGCAGTCTTTTAGGCTTAAAGAGCTTGGGGCAACGTTCAAAAGTCCTCTTTTTACTGCTGGTCCGTTAGCGTTGTATCCATACCGTCGTGAGCCGGTCCTGGCTATGATTACCCCAGTCATCAAGCAGGTGACTGGTGATCAGGGGATGGTTTTTCATACCTTGCGACATTCCTTTGCCAACTGGATGTTGGTAAAGCTTGTTGTTTCGGATACGTGTGAATCAAAAACGTTGCCTCACTTTTTAGCGGCAAATGAATTTACTTCTCCTCAACGTGAGACACTTAAACGCGATCTTTTGCACAACGAGCCATCGGGACGCAAAAGTTTGTATCTGATGGCTCATCTGCTCGGGCATGCTGATACTGAAACGGAATTGGTGAGCTATATTCACTGTTGTGACTGGTTGTGCTGGCATCATTTTCGGAGAGCGTCCTGTATGCCGCCGATATCCGCCAAGGCGGTTGCTAAAATCGTCGGTTGCAGTGTTCCGAATGCCTATAAGATTTTGCAAAAAGAAGGGCATGCACTTGCCGAATATGTTGCCAAAAATCCCTCAAACCATCGGTCACACCCCCTTGAAAAAAATGCCATCCCTGTCGCAAAACCCAACAAGGTCACTAAACGAATTCAGCCTGTTGATTTTTACGATTTTCTGGCTGAAGCACGTCCAAAAATCGGCTCTGATATATCCTTGCCCAAAAAACATAGTCAGGTTTTGCTGTTGAAGTATTGGTATGAATTGCTCCAAGAAAGGCACACTAAGGTTGGGGTGAGAAAAGCAGCACGAATTTTGACTCAGAGTTATCGTGCCCATTATGATGCTTTTGTTTTCGATCAATCAGAACAGGCGAAAGAGGGTATCACTTTGCTCAAAAGTCTCGAAGCAAATCTGCGAATCCATCATTATCCTTATCGCCACAGTGTTAATAATACCGGGAGAAAAAAATGGTCACAGAAGTTGGGTGAGAAAGTCTCTGCAGGAAAAACCTCTAGTGGTCGTCGTTCCCCTAATGGCGAGTTACGTGTTCGAGTAGTCTGTTTTTCAATCAAAAAGGAAAAGGTCGTTTGTTCTGCGGAGCTCACGAATCTATTCAGAATCCTCTTGGAGTGCGTTAACTCTCTATAATTTTAATGACTTTGTGGTAACCGTTTTCGTCAGGATTTACATCAATCAGGGCCTCAATGCTACCTAAGCGCGTTGTACAAAGTTCACAAAAGTTTGACAAGGCTTCTGGGCTAAAGCTCAACCGAACTTCATTCTCAGCGATTTTCCCACCAACATTGATTGCGTCAAGTCTAGATTTATAGCCGGCAAAAAGATCGATTATATGTTGTTCCGGCTCAACTATGTGATCATCAGCGATCCGAGAAATTTGTTCATCGTAAGGTTCGTATGTAATCTTGTCATTGTTATCGTGATTACTTGTCTGTCCAGAATCGCAAAATAGGTCGAGAGGAGGCTTCTCACTATTTGAATTTGTTGCGGATTTTGAGTTTCCTTGAAAAATTTCTATCTCTACGGTTTTTAAAGGAATTTTTAAGCTGCGGATCATCTTTGAGAAATGTTCAGAAATGGGTTTTTCCTGAAAATCCTTGAGAGGCTTTTTGATGATGGTGTTTATCTGATTCTGCTCTTCTTCGCTGAGCTTAAAGGGCTCTCCTTTTGAGCCGTATTTAGCCGACAAAACTCTTTTTGTGATAGAGTATATGAGCTCAGGAAATTGTACATAAATATTGTCTACGTGGTCTGTTTGTTTTGTGGTGATGTGGTAGGTAAACTGATGTGCTTTGTCATTCTGGGCATGCTCCAGTGTGTACAGAGCATCAGGTCGACAGATCACGTTTAGGGTTTTTAGCAGTGCCGCCAGATGTCTTCCAATTGCGTTTGCCGCACTGTTGTATTCCGTGACCAGGCGATGTTTTTTTTTCGGTCTGCACACAAGGGTAAAGATAAATGTTTCCGTCATCGCATTCCTCCTAGCTGAAACCTTGTGGTACATAATAGTACATTTTTGAATTTTTAGAATACTTTTTTCTAGGGGCTTTCTGTGAAAGGTCAACGCATCAAAGAAATACGACTTCTTCTGGAGATGTCACAAGCTGAACTTGCCGACGAGCTTTGTATCTCCAAGGGCCAGGTCAGCAATGTTGAAAGCGGCAACAAAGTCCCCTCTGAGATGTTGTTAGAGCTGATTATTTTCAAGTTTGGCGTAAATCGAGACTGGTTGATTGATGGTAAAGGCATGCCTTTTGAGGAGGTGCAACCTGCAAAGCCCAGCTTAAGCTCCAAGGCAATGGTTACTGCAGCTGTCGTTGGCACGGCTTTCCCTCAAGTGTCGGTCGGTCTTATTGCCACCGTGGGTGCGGCGAAACTGGTTAAAAAACTCTGTGGTGCATACGGTGTAGAAAATCAGTCTGAACTGGCCAGTAAATGTTTTGGCATCAGGAAGTCCACTGTTTCGAACTGGATTCAGCAAGATAAAGTGCCCGAAAAATACGTGTATAAGGCATTAAGAGAGACTGGCGTTTCTGTCGATGACTTGGTTAATGAAGAGGTTTATTCTGTGACTAAATCTGAGATGGGTAAAGTTTTAAAGCGCTTGGTATCTGAACCGGGTATTTCAGACCTCACTGTGGATGAACTGTCAGATCTCTGGGAGAATACTTTCCTAAAGATCAAATCATTCGACAATTGAATTTGCCACAATGTGAAAGCAGCTGGTTTATTGCCTTTCATTTTTTTGAGTCAAAAGAATAAGCCCAACATGATTGACTAACGCAACCATGTTGGGCTTTTCTGGCTTTTGGAGGACAGTTAACACTGGTTCAGCTAGCCAATCGTTTTTTCTGCATATCTGCACCAGCACTGATTCTGTCACAGCAGGCGACGAGGTCGGCCATATTGTAACGAGGGATTCGCCGTTTGAGCTTCCAGGAGAGCAGATAGCGAAGCTGTTTTTCTCCATCCGGCCAGTTCTTGGCAAGTTCTTGCAGATAAGGAGCCAGGACTTCAAAGGTGAGCTTTTCATGCTCCGTCGTGGCACCGATGGTGGTTCTTTTCATGGTGTGGGTCATGGTCAGTATTTTCCCGATGTCGTGGAAGAGGGCTGAAGCCAGTCCCAGTTCATAATCCTGCCGCGGGAAGTGGTAATGTTTTTCCACCATCTGAAAGCATTCCAGACTGTGGGCCAGTAACCCGCCAGGGTAGTTGTGATGATGTTTCAAGCTGGCGGGGCAGGCAATGTAGGGGAAGGCAATAGTGTCATCAGCGAGCACTGAATTGACAAAGGTGCGCAGCGGGGCAATGGTTATTCTCTCAACAGCAGACTCCAGATAGGACAGCAACCACGGTTGAGGACATACACTCATCGGAATCAGCTGTATGGCCTGTTCACGCTGTTCTGCTTCGCACGGAGAGGAGCTTACAATCTGGATAATCTTTTCCTGTTTGTATTCCCTGATTCGTCCTTCAATTTGGCTGCACATGAGGTCCCGTAAGGAAAGCTCATATGCGGTCAATTTTCGACAACAATAGGCCTGTATTGATGCACTGTTGTCTTCGATGCTCATCTTGACATACGGATCTCCGTGGCGGGTTTGTCCCCATGCGGGATAGCGGACACGGAAAATTCCGGAAAAGGTCTCACTCTGCTGACTGAGGATGGATTGTAGATTATTAAACATGACCACCTCCGCGTGATGCCAGCAGGTTTTCAAACGCTGATCCGTCACGACGGGTCAGGTTCGGGACATAACGGGAATAGACGGTGAACAACATCTCTGTTGATGTGTGTCCCATCTGGCGGGCGATCCATTCCGGATTTTCTCCTGCGGCCAACCACAAAGTCGCCATGGTGTGCCGTGTCTGGTAAGGTCGGCGCTTTTTTAGCTTGAGCAGGTTTAACGTTGGATGCCAGATACGCTTGGTGATATTGCAATGATCTAGTGGTTCTCCGGTTCGTGTACAAAAGACAAACTTGAAGTCACCGGTGACTTCATGCTGGGCCTTCAAGGCCTCATAGACCGGGCCTGACATGGTGATCTCACGAATGGAGCCGGCGGTCTTCGGTGTTTCAATGCGTCTTTCTACCAGAGTTTCTCTGATGAGGATTTCCCGGCGCTCAAAGTCGACATATTTCCACTGAAGACCATCAACTTCACCGGTACGCATTCCGGTAAAAAAACGTACTGTGTAATAGTTTTTAAAGTCCGCACGCACCGTGTTGAGAAAAGTCTGAACTTCTTCAATGGTAAACGGATCAACCTCGGTTCTGGGAACCTTCAGTGGTTTTATCCCGACAAAAGGCGTGTTAAAGTTATGCCTGTCAGCTGCATCATTAAGAATCATACGCAACCCTGTCATGATGTGATTAATCCGAGACGGCGATAAGCCGACTTTGTTTCCGATCGGGACTTTGGCGAGTGTAGACCGGAATTTAAGGATGTCACCCTTGGTGATGTGGCTGACCTTCATTTCTCCGAATCGGGGATTGAGATAATTGTTGATCGTTCCCTGAATCGTCTTCTGATAGGTGATCTTCCAGGCAATTTCATTTTCCAGGTACCATTCTTCGGCAAAATCTTTGAAAAGCGGAGCCGAGTCTGTTTGGACCCACGGTATTGGTTCCACCTCCTCAACTGGCTTCGCGGCTTCGATAATTTTGGGCAGGTTGGTGCTGTCAGGAAAATACTTTTCGTAGTTGAATGTTCCCTGAGCAATCTCCCGATCAATCTGGGCCATGAAGCTCTCAAGTCGTTGCCGGTTGGCCGGGGTATCCTCCATGAGGGTTTGTTCCCGGCAGCGGACACCGTTATAAAAGAAGTCAAAGAGAAGCTTTCCAGTTTCTTTTCGTGTCCGTATTTTACCCATAGCAAATACCTCCATTGGCCATCGGGATGGCTGGTTTGTGAGACATGGATTCTTTGACCATATCTCGCTTGATTGTTTCCCAGATGTAGAGAACCCGACGACGGCCAAAGGGGCGAATGTAGTGAATTCCTTCGAGAAGCACAGCGTCTTTCAATGTGTTGCGAACGTAGCTGGCCTCGTAGCGGAGTCTTTCGGCGAGTTCTTCTGTCGTTAAAAACGTTTGTTCATCCATTGTAGTCTCCTTTCAACGTTTGTAGTTTAAATTCATCATATCATCCATATTGTGACTGTCAAGAACGTTTAAAGTGTTTGTGCTTCTTTTTTTTGTTTTTTTCTACTTATGTTGCTTCGGGAATATCAACGCGTGAGGTTTTCTGCTATAAGTGAGGAGATAAGTTAGATCTTAAAAAGGAGGTTATTGTGATTCGATACAGGTTGCGCGAGTTGATGGCAGAGAGACAGTTTAAGACGGGGCAGCGATTAACCTTTGATGAGCTGTCGAGAGAAACCGGGATTCATCGAACAACGCTATCAAAGATTGCAAACCAGAGAAGCTACAATACGACAACGGATAATGTTGATCGCCTATGCCAGTTTTTTCAGTGCCAGGTTGGTGATTTGATGGAGTATTGTGAATCAGTTGATAAGGCCGATTGAGCCAAGGGTCCTTTTTTGAATGAGAACGCCGGGAGCCCGTTCTTCTTGCACGATGGCATGTTTTTTTTACGACATAAGTGGTTGATATGTTGAATGGCTTTTGGATCTTTTGCAGGAAAATAAATTTTAGGATGACCTTTGTTCTAGCTTGTACGGGTGATTTCTTGGAACAAAGGTCATTGAGAACGTTTTACTGTCACAGAACCGTCACAAAAACGTCACAGAACGAAAAAGGGTTAACCGGATGGCGGCTAACCCTGTGAATTTAATGGCGCGCGATGCAGGATTCGAACCTGCGACCTCTGCCTCCGGAGAGCAGGTACGCGGCATGACCGTAGAAGAAGCCGCCCGACAATCCATTGTCGCCGTCAACAATCTGCTGTCCGATATCGGACTTCATCAGGGCTTGGGCGAAATCGGTTTGCCGCTCGATGCCATTGACCGCCTGAGTCACAACGCGTTGAACGATGCCTGTCTGGTCACCAACCCGCGGCCGGCCAGTTACGAGCAGATCGCGGAAATTTTCCACAAAGCCATGTAGCAACAACACGGCTGAGGAGGAACGATGGGCAACAAGGAACATCTGTTACAGCAACTGACCGGCGTGGATTCTTCCAAGCTCAACTACTATGTTGAGCTGAAGAAGAAAAACGAGGAGATTCTCAAGCAGAACACACTGCTGGAGATTCTCCATCAGTTGACCCGTGACATCAATATCCATATGACGATTGAGGATATTCTTGATCGGACGTTTCTCAAGCTGCCTCAGGCGATCCCCTGCGACTTCCTCAGCGTCGCCACCCTGTCCATGGAACGCCTCAGCCTTAAGGCTGCCGTACCCAGTGACTTCTGCACCATGGACGAACTGCCCAAAGACTCTTACAGCTGGCAGGTAATCCGCAGCAAAAAAGCCACACAGCTTTGATCCGTGCCACCAGTTATCTGGCCCAAATGCTCCGCAAAGATATCTACCTCGATTGAGCTGAAATCTCTGGCGATCGGGCGCGATGTTGTGCGTACGAGGGCACGTGATACCCGTGAGATCCGGGGGTAAAGGGGGGGGAGAAGGAAGGGAG
>NZ_AAEW02000025.1 GCF_000167355.1 Desulfuromonas acetoxidans DSM 684 | reverse complement strand
TTTCTGGTCGTCAATCTGCTAAAAAGGCCTGCTAAGTCTGTTAGATAACCACTAATTTTGCATTATATACTTTCAACAGGAGAAACGGACCATATGGGACTGATGACAGGAAAACGGGGAATTATTTTTGGTGTTGCCAATGAGATGAGCATTGCCTGGGGCATTGCCCAACAACTCAAGGAGGCAGGGCGCCACGCTGGCGTTTACCTACCTTAACGAGGCTCTTGAAAAGCGTGTTCGTCCGCTGGCGGAGAGTCTTGATGCTGAAATGATTCTGCCCTGTAATGTCAGCAACGATCAAGAGATCGAAGCGGTTTTTGACGAGGTGAAAAAACAATGGGGTGAGCTGGATTTTGTTGTTCATGCCGTTGCTTATGCCGACCGTGAAGATCTTAAAAAGCCCTATAGCCAGACCAGCCGCGAAGGTTTTGCCCTGGCCATGGACATCAGTGCCTATTCCATGGTCGCCATTACCCGTTGTGCGGAACCGCTGCTCAAAGAGGGTGGCAGCATCGTGACCATGACCTATCTGGGGGCAACCCGCGCCGTGCCCAATTACAATGTCATGGGTGTGGCCAAAGCCGCTCTGGAAGCTTCGGTACGCTATTTGGCAGCCGAATTAGGCGAAAAAGGTATTCGCGTTAATGCTATTTCCGCCGGCCCGATTCGCACTCTGGCGGCTTCCGGTATTGCCAATTTCCGTTCCAAAATCAAGCTGATGGATGATTATGCTCCGTTACGTCGTACCGTCACTCAGGAAGAGGTTGGCAAGAGCGCTGTGTACTTCTTGTCCGATCTGAGCAGTGGTGTGACCGGAGAAGTTCATCTGGTGGATGCAGGCTTTAACTTTGTTGTCAGTGCTTAGGTTGCTGATGTTACAAATTCTCCAATATTTTGATCAAAAAGGGCCCCAACGGGCCCTTTTTGCGTAATGGGCGTTGCTGTGGATGTTCTTGGACAAACTTCCGGACTTAAAGCTGCCCAGATAAATGCGCTGGAACGCATTTACCGGCGGCGGATGCGTCCCGAAGAGGTGGTGTCAGCTGAGCTGGCGCGTTTTTTATGCGGCCTGTCTCACGAAATCCGCCGCCAGATCGGTGTGTTGATTGATCGATCCGGTGTCGTCAAATATGTCATGGTTGGCGATGACCGCGAGATCATGCTGCCCGATCTGTCCGATTATGCCTTGGGGCGCAGTGGTATGCGTGGCCTGCGTCGCATTCATACTCACCTGAAAAACGAATCCCTGTCCGAGGACGACCTGACTGACCTCGATCTGTTGCGTCTCGATATGATGGTTGCCCTTGGTGTCAACCAACGCGGTTTCCCTGTCCTCGGTTTATTATGCCCACCTGTTACCAGAAAATCCGACGCATCAACAGGTTGAACAACAGCAGTTGCGCAGTTTTGATCAGCTTAACCTCGATATGTCCGCTTTTTTGCGCTCTCTGGAAGACGAACTGGAGCGTACGGTTGACAGTGGCCAGATCGATCTGTCCGATCCTCGCGAACGGGCCATTCTCATTTCCGTTAGTCAGTCACCACGGCGAGAGATTGAAGATTCCTTGTGCGAACTGCAGGAGTTGGCCCGCACCGCAGATATGCTGGTACTGGATCAAGTGGTACAACGGCCGCAGCGGCTCAATCCCCGTTACCTGATGGGCGAGGGCAAAATCAAGGATGTGGTGATCCGTGCTCTGCAGCAACGGGCGACCATGCTGGTGTTTGATCAAGATCTCAGTCCGACTCAGGTACGCTCTATTGCCGCCTTGACTGATCTGAAAGTTGTTGATCGCTCTCAGGTGATTCTGGATATTTTTGCTCGCCGTGCCCACACTCTGGACGGCAAGGTTCAAGTTGAACTGGCCCAGCTCAAATACATTCTGCCCCGGTTGTCGGGCAAGGGAACCGCTTTGTCACGCCTGATGGGGGGCATCGGTGGCCGTGGCCCCGGTGAAACCAAACTGGAGATTGATCGTCGCCGGATTCGCGACCGGATCAGTCGTCTGGAAAAGCGCCTCAAAGGGATGGCCAAGAGTCGTTTGCAGCGGCGCAGCAAGCGGATGCGTTCCGATGTGCCGATTATTTCTATTGTCGGATATACCAATGCCGGTAAATCAACCCTCCTCAATGCATTGACGCAGAGCGAAGTGTTCACCGAAGACCTGTTGTTCGCTACCTTGGATACCTCGACGCGCCGTTTGCGCTTTCCGCTGGAACGCGAGGTGATCATTACCGACACGGTCGGTTTTATCCGCCAGTTGCCAGCCAGCCTGATGGGCGCGTTCAAGTCCACCCTCGAAGAATTGTCGGATGCGGATTTGTTGCTGCATGTGGTAGATGTGTCCAATCCCCGTTTTGAAGAACAGATTCTGGCGGTTGAGCAGATTCTGGCGGATCTCGATCTTGGTCAGACGCCGCGTCAGTTGGTGTTTAACAAGATGGATCAGATTGAGGCAGACGAGTGTGCCGAGTTGTGCCGACGCTTTGGTGCAGTTTCCGTCTGTGCTCGTGACCGCAGTACCTTCGACGCCTTGCTCGATGCGTTGCAACAGCGCTTCTGGCCGCAGGAGTCAGAGGGTGAGACTCTTGACACTGAGTGAGTTTTTCTATAGCCTTGGCCGGAGCTTATCTGGAGAAATTATGGGAGAAATCAAGGGTTTGCCCTTGATCTCAGGATAACGGGAGCTGTGATTCAGACATGATTCGTTGGTATCTATTAGTGTGTTGTGGGCTGTTGACGGGGTGTATGGCGTCTCCCGCTCCCCAAGTGTCGACGGTTCGTCTGCACAATGAAGCAAGTTTGCCGCTGGTTGCTCAATCGATTGATGAGGAAGCCGGTTGCGTGGTGTTGCCACCTGAAGAGCTGGTGCGCGTGGGTGATGAAACCACGGCAGATGAAGCGCTGCTCAATGCCGATTTGACGCCGCCGCAGGATGTGGGCACCGTGGTGGAACCGGAGCCGTTGTTCGATTTTCCCGTGGTGGAGAACGACAAGGTGCGCTATCTGGTTGACTACTACACCGGACCGGGGCGGCGAACCTTTACCCGGTGGCTACAGCGCTCGAGTCGCTACCTGCCGATGATGCGTGAGGTGTTTAAACGCGAGGGGCTGCCGCAGGATCTGGCCACTCTGGCCATGGTGGAGTCTGGTTTTAACAGCAATGCCCACAGTTGGGCCAATGCCGTCGGCCATTGGCAGTTCATCGAATCGACCGGACGCATGTACGGGCTGGAAAATACCTGGTGGCGTGATGAGCGCCGTGACATGGAAAAGGCCACATTGGCTGCTGCCCGTTATCTCAAGGATCTCTATCAGCGTTTCGACGGCAATTGGTATCTCGCCGTGGCCTCATATAATGCGGGACCCGGAAAGATGTCCCGTGCGATCAAAAAATATCACTCCACCGATTTCTGGGAACTGTGCAAAGGCTCCTATCTTCGCGCCGAAACCAAAAACTATGTTCCCAAGCTCCTGGCGGCGTTGTTAATCAGTAAACAACCGGTGAAATACGGTTTCTGCGAGCTGGACTACCAGGCACCGTTGGCTTTTGACACGGTAATTCTTTCCGAAGCCACTGATCTGGAACTGATCACGGAACTGACCGGGGCCTCTTATGATGAGCTTAAACGTCTCAACCCTGAATTGAAGCGCTGGTGTACCCCGCCCGGCGAAACCAATTATCGTTTGCGGGTGCCAACCGGTTGTGCCGGCGGATTTGATGAGAAATACGCCCAAGTGCCATCGTCTGAACGTGCGCGCTACAAGCGTCATCAGATCACCTCCGGTGACACCCTGCTCAAATTGGCTCACACCTACCATATCCGTGTCGACGATATTATCAGCCTCAATAAAATCAGCAATCCTCGCGCGTTGCGGATTGGCCAAAATTTGATTCTGCCGTTGCATCGCGACTATACCAGCCGTCCGTTGGCCGAATTGCAAGATGATTACCTGCGTTCGAAGCGCCGCAATTACACGGTGCGCTCCGGTGACAGCCTGTGGAGTATTGCCCGTAAGTGCGATGTGACGGAAAAGCAGTTGCGGGTGTGGAATCGCCTAGGGTGGAGCAATGTGATTCAACCGGGGCAGAGACTGGTGGTGTCAGCACCGTCCTCGCGGGTGGCCAGTCGAAGTAAAGCCCTGAAAAAAGTGGTCTATCAGGTGCGTTCCGGTGATACCCTGTGGGGCATCGGCCGTCAGTTCTCCGTGCAGACGCGTGACATCCGTCAGTGGAACGATCTCACTGAGGATCATATTCTGCAGCCGGGTGATGAACTGACCCTGCTGGTGCATGGCGATCGCCGTTCCTGATGGCGTGCCGAATACTTTGACTTTTTCAATGCTGATTGCTAGACTCTCGCCACGTTTTTTGGCGCAAGTTTGTCGCCCATCCATGGGCTTGGTGAGCCTGTTTATCCGAAGGCTCCAATGTCACAATGAAAGGTGTAACATTTCATGCTGAACTTCCTCATTGCCTTTGTTTTCGGAACCGTTGCCGTGGTTCCTTTGCATCTCGTATATCATCTGCAACTGCTCTACTGCGGGCTGATCTCTATGGTGTTGTTTGCCGTGGTTTATCTGCTGCTGGCGCGTCGTACCATGAACAAGGTGATGGCGCTGATGCAAGGTGCCCAGCGCGATGTGCAGGCCAACCGTTTCGAAAAAGCCATTGCCTCTCTGCAGGATGGTTTTAAATACGCACCGTGGCAATTTTATGTCAAAGGGCAGATTAATGCCCAGATCGGTACGCTGCTCTATTTGAAAAAAGATTTTGCCAAGGCCATGCCTTTTCTGGAAAAAGCTTTTGTCAAACACTGGGTTGCCATGAGCATGCTGGCCGTCAGCTACATGAAGCGCAATAAGCCGGAAAAAATGGCCGAGACGTTTGAAAAAGCGACAACGGCAAGCCGTAAAGAACCGTTTGTCTGGAATCTTTATGCCTACTGTCTGGATAAGATCGGTCAGCGTGACAAAGCTCTATCTATTTTGCAAAAAGGGATCAAGAAGACCGGTGGTGATGAACGCCTCGAAGCGTCCATTGTAGCTATAGAACAGGGCAAGCGGATGAAGATGGAAGATTACGGTGATGTCTGGTATCAGTTCCATCTGGAGAAAACCGGTGCCATGATCAAAAAACAAACCAAGGCAGCTCAGGGACGGCGCAAAATGCCGCGTGTCTGATATGGCTAAAAAGAACAAAAACGAAAAAAACGCATTCAAAAATAACCCCTTCAAGTCCGTGAAGGGGTTTTGTGTTTCCGAATCGGAACCAAAGCCGAAAAAGGTTGTTCAGGAAGAAGAGCCAACCCCTGCTGACGAATCTGACGTTGACTTTGCCTCGGCTATGGAACGCCTTGGCGTTGAAAATATCGAGTCGCACGAGGGGTTGGTTGAAAGACCATTTGAGGATGTTTTTTCCGATGAGGAGGACGCGCGTTCCCAGCCTGCCGCAGACGTGGATGATGAGAGTCTGTTTTTAGCCAGCCTTGGCGCTGTGGACAAGGTGTTCAACGATGATATCCCCGATGACGACGATGCCCCGCAAGCTGAACCGCGGCGGATGAAGCAATTACGCCAGGGGAAAATTCGCCCTCAGGACCGTTTGGATCTCCACGGTTGTTATCGCGATGAAGCCCGAGACAAGGTGCGCCTGTTTCTCAAGCATCGTTTCGAGCAGGGGCTGCAGACGGTGTTGATCATCACCGGGCGCGGCAAGCGTTCCCCGGGCGGCGAGTCGGTGCTGCGTCAGGAGGTGGAGCGTTACCTGACTACCCAGGCTCAGGCGTGGGTAGCCGAATGGGGCAGAGCGCCACGCCAATATGGTGGTGAAGGGGCTTTAGTGGTGTTTTTACGCCAGAAAAGATAACTTATCAGCGGGGCGTCACTTTAAGCAGACGCCCTTTTTTATTGTCTGTCAGCAGATACAGGGCACCGTCCGGTCCACTGACAACATCGCGAATCCTTTCATTCAGCTCTGAAAATAACGTCTCAACATCACGCGCTGTATCGCCTTGCAACACGACCCGGTGAACACTGCGCCCGGCCAATGCGCCAATGAACAGATTGCCCCGCCATTGTGGAAACAGGTTGCCACGGTAGCGGGTCAGTCCCGAAGGTGCGATGGATGGCGTCCATTGCAGCACGGGTTGCTCCATACCCGGCCGTTCGGTGAATGGTGAAATGATCGCCCCTGAATAATCAATACCGTAGGTGATGGCCGGCCAGCCATAATTCTTTCCCGGTTCAATGAGATTGATCTCGTCGCCCCCTTTCGGTCCATGTTCATGGGCAATCACCAGCCGATCCACCGGATCGTAAATCAATCCCTGCACATTACGGTGACCGTAGGTATAGATCTCTGGTTGCGCCCCTTTCTGGCCGATAAAGGGATTGTCTGTCGGAACGGACCCGTCGGCTTGAATTCGCACGGTCGTGCCAAGGTGGTTGCCACGGTTCTGTGCCTGTTCCCGGAAAGAATAACCTTCTCCCAGGCTGATGAGTAATGTGTTATCCGGCAACCAGGTCATCCTCCCGCCGTAATGAGCCTTGCCCTGTTTATCCGGCCAGCAGCGGAAAATTTCCGTGACATGTTCCAGTTTGTCACCCTTAAAGACGGCCTTGGCCACGGTCAGCCGATTGGCATTAGTGGTTCCACTGGCATAGGTAAAAAAGAGGGTGCGGTCATGGTTGAAATGCGGTGACGCGATGACGCTGAACAAACCGGCTTGGCCTCCGCTGAAGATTTTTGGCAGTCCGGGAATTGGAGCGGACAAGCGCTGTTCTTTGGCAAACCATAGCCGCAATCGTCCCGGCCGTTCGGTAATCAACGCGTTCCCCTCGGGCAGAAAGGCCAGCGACCAGGGGTGAACCAATCCACTGGCCATTGTCTCAACGCGATAGGGGGCAGAGTTGGCAGCCATTGACAGATTGACTGAAGTACAGAGGCTCACGGCCAGCAGAGCCATCAAGACCTGTTTCAGCCCTGAAGAGGGCAATTGCAAGTTCGTTGAGTGTGTGATCGTTCGCTTTCCCCAAAGACCACCGGACAAGGCCGCTGCCCCAAGCAGGCCGAACAGGCCCAGGTTCGAACGGGTTGCCGCAATCAGGTTGGGAACAGCAGCGAGGTAATTCAATAGGACGATCAACGCCCATACACTCAAAGCGGATATTAAAGCGTAGAGACAGGAAGTGTTTATCCAGGTGAAAAGTTTGAGTAGCCACCAGGAAGCAGCCCAGGCGATTAGAAGACTGGCCGTGAACAAGGCGCATAACAATGGGGTAACAGACAGCAGATCTTGTGCTGATGTTGTCAGACGTGTGGCCAGATCGATTTCCATACCAAATTGTTGCAACGACCACAAGTTGACTTGGGTCTGTATAACGCTGGCCAGAACCACACCAATGGCCATTGATCGCAGAAAATGGATGAATTTGTGAACATACTGGGGTGTCGGCATCATCTCTCTCCCACAGGCAGGTAAGGTTTTCTTTTCAGCCTAACGGGTCTCTAGCGTCTTGCAACCTGATCGGGCGGAGTGGACGTGGCTTGTGATCATCCAATAACGAAATTTAATAGATAAGATTTTAGATTTAAATCGTATTTCAATTTTGTGAGTGTTTCCTTTCTGTGAGGTTTTCACGTTGCTTTGTTGTGTAATTTATAGATTTTAAAAAGGTTTATGTCGACTTAATCGTGTGTGACGCAAATTGTCATTGGTGGGAGACTGTCTGAGGTCGAAACGCTTTTGCCTGCCTGAGCTTGTGGCTTTGTTTGTATTTGTTAAAATGTTCTTTGAAAAGCGAGCACGATGTTGCCGGGTGGAAAACGCGTGTCGTCCTTTCAGTTGTCATCCCATCTGAACTGGCTGTTTCTGCAGGTTGTCAAAGAGCTTCAAAAAGATTCTCATTTCCTTATAAATCAAGGCGTTTCCAAACATTTTTTGATGAGGGCAAAATGCTTGATACCACATTGATGGTTGTTGAAGATGATCAAATTTTACGTGATCGCCTTGAACGAATTCTGGGCCGCGAAGTCGCACGGGTTGAAAGCTATCCCTGTCCCACTGAAGCATTGAGCGATCTCAATAATGTTATGCCGGATATCGTTCTAACCGATATCAAGATGCCGGGCATGACCGGGTTGGAAATGGTTAAAATTATTCGGCAGAGTTTTCCGAATATTCCGGTGATTGTTGCTTCGGCTTTCAGTGACCCGGACTATTTTATGAGTTCCATTCGACTCAAGGTGGAAAACTACGTGGTTAAGCCCATCGATATTGAGCAATTAATTGCGACCATTGAGACCATTGTCGACCGTTTGCATGCCCAGCATCTTCTTGAGGAAAAAGACTCACTTTTACGACAATATAAAAAGATTGTCGACTTGAGTGCCAGCATTGTCATGGTCAACAGGGGTGGGATGATCACCTACGTCAATGATCGATTCTGTGATCTTTCACGCTATCAGCGGCAGGCCCTTGTCGGTCAGCCGTATAAGAAGGTGTGGCATCCCGATATGCCGGAAGGTTTTTTTCGGGATGTGTGGAAAACCATTACAAAACAGAAGGTCTGGCAGGGGATCATGAAAAATCGCCAGCAGGATGGCAGTATCTTTTATGTCGATACCACGATTGCGCCGGTTCTCAATGTGGATGGAACCACAAGCGAGTATATCTCCATCAATGTTGATATTTCCGATCTGATCATGAGTAAAAAACAGCTCGAGCAGGATATTGTTACCGACCGGTTGACGGAATTGCCCAACCGCATCAAGTTACAGCAGGACATTCAGGAGTTTGACGATTTCACCATCCTGTTGATTGATCTTGATCGCTTCAAAGAGGTTAATTTGTTGTTTGGCATCCATTTTGGGGACAGAGTCCTACAATACTTTGCCCAAACTCTCACCCGTCTGGCTTCACCGCACAATATCTCCTGCTACCGGATTGCCTCCGATGAGTTTGGCCTGCTGGCCAAGTTCGATCAACGCGAATTGTTTCGTGAGCTTGTTGAAGAGATTAAGAGCTTTATTGAGTCGTCCCCGTTGCAATGCGAGAAAGTCTCTTTTGATATCGATTTTACATGTGCGTTACTCTACAGCGACCGTAAGAAATATATCCCTGTAGAGCAGCTTCAGGGCACGATTGAAGAGGCCAAGGAAAAACGGCATTTTCTGCTTGAGTATGATGCTGAAGCCATGCTGCAAAAACAATATGAAGAGAATTTTCAATGGACAAAAAAAATTAAAAGCGGTCTCCACGATGATCGTGTCATTATCTATTTTCAGCCCATTTACGACATTCAGCAAAATTGTATCAATAAATACGAATGTTTAGTGCGTTTGATTGAACCGGATGGCACGGTGGTCTCTCCCGCATTGTTTCTGGAGGCGGCAAAACGCTCACGGCACTACCGCGAACTGACAAGAACCGTGATCACGCAAGCTTGTCAGGCTTTCAAAGATCGAAGCGAAAGTTTTTCCATAAATTTATCGATCGAAGATCTGGCCGATGAGGAGACCCTCGACTTTCTTATCGCTTCTGTTGAATGCGACCAGTTGCAGGATCGCCTAATCGTTGAAGTTCTCGAATCGGAAGGGATTGATAATCTCACGATGATTCAGAAGGTGTTCAAGCGGCTTACCGATGCCGGGTTACAGTTGGCTATTGATGACTTCGGCAGTGGCTACTCGAATTTTTCATACCTTGTGGATTTACCCATTACCTATCTAAAAATCGATGGTTCTCTGGTCCGAACCATTGATCACGATGATAGCGCCCGGATCATTGTTCAATCCATTATCATGTTTGCGCATGAACTGGGTATCAAATGTGTTGCCGAATTTGTTTGCTCGGCAGAGGTCTTGGACGCAGTTAAGAGCCTGGGGGTTGATTATGCTCAGGGGTTTCATATTGCCCAGCCTCAGGCTGTTTTGGATGGCAGCTTCTGTCTGATCGGAGAGGGGGCATGAGACGTCATTGGATTGTCCTTGGCGTTGGCGCTGTTCTGGCTTGTGTGGTGTTCTTTATTGGCAGCGCTCTGATCGCCAAAGATGTTAAACAGATTACGCTGGAGATGGTTTTGCTCCAGCATAAAATCACTGAACGACAGATCGAAAGATTTAAGTTATCTCAGGCTCCTCTTTTGTCGATGCTGACCGGGCATCCCGATGTCGGACAATTCGCCTCCCGCGTGATGGATGATGAAACCGGGGTGACCGACTTGTTCTTTCATACGGTGAAAGCCAATCCCGTCATTATGCAGTTGCGTCTGCTTGATTTACAGGGCAATGAGCAAATACGAGTCGACCGGTTACGTAACGGTGAAGTGACGGTTATTGATGACAATGCCCTGCAGAACAAAGCACATCGTGATTACTTCCAGACGTTTTCCCGTCTCAAGCAAGGCGAATGGGAATTCTCAGATTTTGATCTCAACATTGAACAGAAGAAAATCGAAATGCCCTTTAACCCGACCTTGCGTGCCGGCATGCCTGTCCAGTGTGAAGGTGAAATCTGTGGTCTGATTATCATTAATTACTATATGGAAGACTGGCTGCATAATCTCGGTACTGTTGTCGATAGCCGACTGCTGCTGGTGGATCGTGATGGTTATTTTCTTCTACATCCTGAACAGGATTGGGCTTGGTCGCGCTATACGGAACGGCCCCGAAAAATGGACGATTTCTATGGCCGGGACCTGAGTTCTCTTTATCTTACCCCCCAAGGCCACGCATGGATTGATGACAGCACTGTTGCTCTCCCTTTGTATTTTTTTGATCAGGAGATTCTTGCCGTGTATCGACTCAATCGCTCGCCAAACCTGCTTTATCGCGAAAAGATTCTTGAGTTTTCCGTTATCATGTTGCTTGCTCTGGTGCTTGTTTTAGTGCCGGTATTCTGGTTAATCCACGACACTATGCGTCAAATGCGCCAGGAGAAAAAACTCGCTCAAAACAGCCGTGACTATCTGGATACTGTGTTTAATCATACATTTGATGCAATTATTGTCATCAATGCCCAAGCGTCGATTCAGCGTGTCAATAATGCGGCACTCACGCTGTTTGGTTATAGCAGGGAGGAATTGTGCGGCGAAAATGTCAATATCCTGGTGCCCGAGCCCTACAAAAGCCGCCACGATAGCTATGTTCAAAACTATAAGAGTACCGGACGCATGATTATTAACGCTGATCGAGATATCTCGGCATTGCATGCCGACGGGCATAAGATCCCGGTTTCTATTGCGATTACTCAGATGTGGCTTGATGAGGAATTGTACTTTATCGGCACAATTCGTGATTTGAGCAATGTCAAAGAGCTTGAAGAGCGCAGTCGCAAGCAGGAGATGATGATTCAACAGGGGAAACTGGCGGCCATGGGAGAGATGCTTGGCGCCATTGCCCATCAATGGCGTCAGCCGCTCAATTCCATTGGCCTGATTATTCAGGATTTGGCTTCTGCTTATAAACACGATGACCTTGATGGGGATTATTTTCGCCAATCTCAGCAGGAGATGCTGCAGCAGTTGCACTATATGTCTGATACAATTGATGAATTCAGAAACTTTTTCACGCAGGGGAAAAAAGTCCAGGCGTGTAATCTGTTGGCGGTTTTACAGGAAATAACCCAATTATATTGGGCGCAGTTGAAGGCCCATGGCATCAGTGTCCGCCATCGTTGTTATCTGGACGGGGAACTCAGGCCTTGTCCAACTGATGGCGACCTTCCGTCTGAATTTGCTCTACAAAGTTGTCCTGCTGAGATTAAACAGCTTTTGCTTAATCTGATTGCCAATGCAAAAGAGGCCATTGAAAAGTTAGCCAATCCCACGGAAAAACAATATTGTATCGAGGTGCAGTTAACGGCGACGGAGAACGAGATCACCATTGATGTGTGTGATCTGGCAGGAGGCGTTTCGTCTGAGATTCGCTCGCGAATTTTTGAACCCTATTTTACCACAAAGAAAATGGGAACCGGTTTGGGGCTTTACATTGCGAAAACACTGTCAACCAATCCGTTACACGGAACCCTTGTTTATCTTGATCGCGTGGCGGAAGACGGTGATGATGTGGTGGGCAGTATCTTCCGTTTGAGCTTGCCGCGTTATCCTGGAGATGTTTTCGGTGATGCGCAAAAGTAAGAAAGAATGGGGGATGAGTTGTCCTTCTTTGACCGGGCAGTTTGCAAACCAGCACAGCGATTACTCTGTTGTTGTTGAATCACAGGTTGGTGGGACTGCGACTGATAATGTTTTCTCTGCGGTGGTTATGCTCTCTTGAGGTTGCCTGGCATGTTTGTGATAAGCGAAAGTACCACGAATTGAATTGATAAACGCAAGTGCAAGGGCAACCCAGACGATGCTCGTAAATCCAGGCTCAAGAAGATGGATTACGAATCTCGGTAAAAAAACCAGAAATCCGACCAGTGCCGCAACGCGCGACATTTTATAAACAAAGACCGCTAACACGCCATAAAAAAGAGTTGGTATGAAGATAATGTAAAAATGTTGCTGCAATCCTGCAGAGAGCAAAGTGGGTAGCATGTAGGGCGGCGACACGCAGGCGATAAAAATTGCTGCAATAAAGCCCTGTCGTGCTGCTGTTGTGGCTTTCGGCAAACTATCGGTCTTAGGCCAGAAAAATTTCCAATCGTTTAATTCTTCCATGAGAAACCCCCTTAACTGAAGATGAAGCAGACCCCAGTCTTCTTTAGGTTGACAGATAGACAAGAAAATAAAAATGAATGAAGAGTAATTTATGCTAGTTTATGTTTCTGGTGTTGGCAAGGGGTAAATAGACATTGCTCCAGCAGATGGTTCTTGCAAAAGGCCCTGGTGGTTATTTTTTGAAAGATAGCGCACACTGGTGTGAGAGAACCGCCCTTGAATTTCAACCATACTTTGAAGGAGAGAGCGTTGTTGAAACATGGCCGTGGGCGTGGACTTGCCCCGTTGAGATCTCTGTTATGTTAAACGCACTGGTCATACTGGTGCTGCTACCTGTGACCGGTTTATTTCTAGGCTGGTTGCCGTGGGCGGAGGAAAACTCTTCATTCGCAACGCTGTTGGCAGCCACCGTCATGATTATCTTGGCGTCGTTATTGGTCAGCGCCTGGATTAACGTGGAAAAATCGTCCGCGGGTGCAGCTCATTCCCTTTTATGGCGACCATTGACGATCAATTTGCTGTTATTGGCTCTGCTTCTTGCCTATCATCGTTACGATGACGGTGTCCATCCCGTATTGACCGTGGTTGTCGGCGCTGTGATGCTGAGCTCAGCCAGTTTGCTTGGGATTGTTACGGCACGGGGGCTGAAGCATCCCACTGAGCTGATTCCGGTGTGTGTGGTTGCGGCCTGGGCTGATTTGTGCAGTATTACTGCCGGCCCAACCCACGCCATGGTTGGCAAAATCACTGACTACTACTCTTCGGGGCAGCAGGGCCCAGCTCCTCTTGCTGATGCATTGCTGATTAAAACACTGGTGCCGAGAAGCGCTCTTCCCGTGCCTTTGTTCGGTGTTGCTGACTGGATCATTGTCGCGTTTCTCAGCGCTGCACTGGTCCGTTTGAAGTTGTGTCCCGGTCCTGAGTTGGCGCAATTTTCAATTGGAGCGTGGCTTCCATTCAAGTACGTGCATGTTGCTCCGCTGTCGCTGTGGCTTGCTCTGACCTGTGCTCATCTCAGTGGTCGATTTATCCCGGCACTTGTGCCCATTTGTGCCTTCGTTCTGATCTGGGTGTTGGTCCGTTATCCCCAATCCCGCCGTCTAAGCCGTCGTGAACTGTTGTTGACCGGCTTGTTTCCGCTGTTGATGACCCTTGGTGTGACGCTGTTGTAAGCGCCTGATAATAGATTTTTTATCTGAGGTAAGTCTGATGAGTAGATCGTATTTGTACAAAGGTAATTTTTGCTCATCGCATCAGGAAGATCGTGTTATATAGGGGGCGTTCGGCTTTTTAAACCCGTTTGGGAAAGAAAAAGCTGTTTACACGATAAATTAACAAACAGAAACCTAAATACAAGATTGACGATAATCAGCAGGAGATTTACATGCCACAACAACGTGTCTACGTCATTGGCCATATGAACCCGGATACGGATTCGGTGTGCAGTGCCATTGCCTATGCCCGTCTTCGCGCCGCTCAGGGACTGGATGGTGTTCAACCGGCACGCGCCGGCAATATCAATCGCCAGACCGAATTTATTTTAGAAGAATTGGCTGTGCCACAACCGGAACTGTTGCTTGATGTCTCTCCACGTATTCGCGATATCATTGGCGAACAACAGCCGGTGACGATTCCGACAACAGCGCCCTTGTCACGCGCTCTGGAACTGTTTCATCTGCATAATGTCCGCATTTTGCCGGTGGTTGATGACAAGCGTTGCCCGCAGGGGATTCTCTATCTCAAGAAGGTTTCTGAGCGCTTTTTAGTACCGAGTCAGGAAAAAGAGTTGCGCCGAGTGTCTGCCTCGCCCCGATCAATTTGTCAGTGTCTCAAAGCCACAGCTCTCAATGAGGTGGACTTTGATGAACTCGAAGAGTTGAACCTCTATGTGGCGGCAATGGCCGAGCCGACCTTTGCCGAAAAGATGGCCGATCAGGATATGCGCAAAATGATTCTGATTGCCGGAGACCGTATTGATATCCTGCGTCTGGCCGTCGAACGTGCGGTGCGGGTGTTGGTAGTTGTCGCTGATCTGGATATCCCGCCGGATATTCTTGAGTTGGGGCGCAAGAACAATGTAACGATCCTGTCTACCTCCTTTGACAGTGCTACCAGTACCTGGCTGACGCGGCTGGCGACGCCGGTTGGACATCTTGCCGAGACAGATTACATCACGTTGCGTCGTCAGGACCGCGTCGATGAACTGCGTGTCAGTCTGACGCATAGCGTGGTCCCCGGTGTTGTTATCGTCAATGACACCGGCCAGGTCGAAGCGGTGGCCACCAAAAGTCATCTGCTGCGCCCTTCGGATGTCAAACTGATTCTTGTCGATCACAATGAACTGTCGCAGGCCGTGGCTGGAGCGGACAAGGTCGAGATCCTTGAAGTGGTGGACCATCACCGGTTGGGCAGTTTTCAGACCGATAAGCCGATCCGTTTTATCAATCAGCCTGTCGGCAGCACCTGTACCCTGGTGGCAACGTTGTATCAGAACGCGGGAATTACCCCTGACCCGGCAACGGCAGGGCTGATGCTGTCCGGTTTGCTCTCCGATACCGTGGTGATGAAGTCGCCGACGACAACTGAGGTGGATCGTGACATTGCCGAATGGCTCGGTCAGCTCTCTGGCCTTGATCCACAAGAGTATGGCCGACGCATTTTTGCCTCAAGTAGTGCCATGAGCGCTTATGATTCGCTGGAGAAGGTGATTACCACGGACTTCAAAGTATTCAGCGCGTCCAGCTGCCAGTTTGGTATTGGTCAGGTGGAAGTGGTTAGCTTCCATGAGTTTCATGGCTTGAAGGAAGAATTGAGCGCTGAGCTGGAAAAACTTCGTGAAAAACGTGATCTGGGGATGGCTGGTTTGCTGGTGACCGATATCGTTGCCGGAAACAGTGAATTGCTGGTCGCAGGAGACCGACAACTGGCGTTTATGATCGGCTACCCACAACTCGGAGATAATCTGTTCGAATTGCGTGGTGTCTTGTCACGTAAGAAGCAACTCATTCCCCACTTGTTACGTGTGTTAGGTGCTGCTTAACTGTTTGGGGCAGGCAGAGACTCGTGAAGGTGTTTGTGTGCGTCAAAAAAAAACCCGTGAAGGAGGGGCATCACGGGGTAAAAGCTTTGGTGAACCCAAAGCAACATCTTATTAGGCTAGCGAATATCTAAGGAGAAGACAACTTAAAATTTAACCACATTTTCTAATGAATTTATGGGTGGTTGTTCATCTTAGACTGTCAATATTTTTGGTTGTTCAGAACCTTTTGTGATTGGCGTTACTTTGGCCTTGACAGGGGGTGGCGGTGTTCTTAAGGTGTCTGCGCTGAAAGTTTCAGGTGCTTGTTGCAAGCACAATAGGGAATTCCGTGAAATTCGGGAGTGGGCCCGCCGCTGTAACCAGGGACGATCAACACATTTGGCCACTGACTTAGAGTCGGGAAGGCGTGTTGAGACGGAAGATCTGGAAGCCAGAAGACCTGCCTGAAACGCAATGGTTGCAACTTTCGTGGCGAAAGTTGAAGCAATAAAGTATCACGGGAGATATGGGATAACCCCGGATCGATGTTTTGTATCGGTTCGGGGTTTTTTGCGCTCCGGACACAAACCTGTAGGAGGCTTGTATGAAGAAGAGGCTTGTGCTGGGCGTAATGCTCGCTCTGTGGGCACAACTGGGCTGGGCGGAGCCGACGACGCAGTCGTTGAATGATGTTGTTGTCACTGCAACCCGCACCACCGGCAATTTGCAGATGGTGGGCGGCACTTCGGTTGAAGTGATTACTGCTAAGGATATTGAAGCGCGTCATCTGACAACGGTCACCGAAGTTTTGCAGACCGTTCCCGGTTTGCAATTATCCAACAACGGCGGCATGGGTGCGCCGAGCAAGGTGTTTATCCGTGGGGCTGATTCCAAAAACACCCTGCTGTTGATTGATGGCATTGCCGCTAATGACCCGACAGATGTGAACCGCGGCGCTGATTTTTCCAATATCCTGTTAGATAATGTCGAGCGCATTGAGATTGTTAAAGGGCCGATGAGTGTTCTTTACGGCAGTAATGCCACGGCAGGCGTGATTAACATCATCACCCGATCCGGTTCACAAGGTGTCCACGGTTATGCCGGTGTCGAGGCGGGAACGTACAACACCAAAAAGTTTTCCGGTGGTCTGAATGGCTCACTCGGCAACAGTGATTTCTCTTTGGCGGTTTCACGTTTGACCAGCCAAGGTTATTCCATAGCCAACGCCGACAATAACGACATCCCCCATGCCGGAAACACCTCGGAAGACGATGAATGGGAGAATACGACCTTCAGTGGCAAGTTTGATGCACCGTTGTGTGCTGCAGCCACTCTTACCGGTGTGATTCGCTATGCCGATGCTGAAATGGATCTGGATGACTGGGGTAGCGGCTATGCTGGTGACCGCTTTGATTATGACCCTATGCTTTGGTCGTATGTCGCCGCTCCTGATGGAAAAAAAGAGAATTCTCTGGAAACCCGACGTCTGTTTACCCGCCTCAACCTTCATGCCCTGTTGTTTGATGGTCAGGTGATCTCGGATGTCGATTACAAGTTCAGTCGTCAGGAGCGTGATGCCTATGATAATGACGATAACGATTCCTACGACTATCTCGGCAAGACCGATGAGTGGAGTTGGCAGGCAACCTGGCAGGTGGTTCCGTCCAATCGCCTTACGGCCGGCATCGGCTATTTAAGCGAAAGCTCTGAAAGTTCTTCTGCTGACGAAGAAGATGCCGAAACCCTCAGTGTCTGGCTTCAGGATCAATTTACCATGGGTGGTCTCGATCTCATTGCCGGGCTTCGTTATGATGACCACGATCGCTTTGGCGGCAAAAGCACCTGGCGTATTGCTCCTGCCTATCAGATTGAAGCAACCGGTACCACGGTGCGCGGCAGCTATGCCACCGGTTTCAGAACGCCTTCTTTGTATGAACTCTACTCTGCCTATGGTGATGAAGATCTTGATCCGGAAAAAAGCCGTTCTTGGGAACTTGGCGTGGATCAAAACCTGTTCGGAGATCAGGTTGTCGCCAGTGTGACTTGGTTTCGCACGATCTTTGAAGACCGAATTGATTGGGATTCTTCGCGTGTTATTCCTGGAATGGCTTGGCCTGGCGGATATGCTCAGCTAGATGGTGAAAGTGAAACCGAAGGTGTGGAAGTTGCTTTCCATTTGTTTGCTGACAAACCGTTGAGTTGTCGTCTCGATTACACGTACAACGATACCGAAGATCCGGATGGCGCCCGCATGTCACGTCGTCCCCTGCATAAGGTTCATGCCGGGATACGGTATGCAATTGGAGATTTCAGTTGCAACGTGGATGGTTATTGGGTTGATGAGCGTGAAGCGATTAGCAGTGCTCTTGATGAAAATGGCAACGCGGTTGAAACACTTGATGCGTATGTATTGGTCAATCTCGCCGCAGATTACGATGTCAATGACAACCTGACCTTGTATGCGCGAATCGATAATTTGTTTGATGAACACTACGAAGAAGCCTGGAGTTACGCGACTGCAGGTCAATCCTTTTATCTTGGAGGCAAGGTTCGATTTTAAGAATTTTGCAGCGCAATAGAAATAAAAAAAGCCGCTTCGTGACGAGGCGGCTTTTTTTTATGCGAATTTTTGCGTCTTTTTATTCTGGATGGTTCACCAGAACCTCAAATTCACCACTTTTCGGATTATAGCTGAGCAGCGCACCGGTCTGGATATCGACATACCATGCCTGCAACGAAAGGGTTCCTGCTTCAACGCGTTTGAGAATTTGCGGGAAGGTCAGAAGGTTTTCCAGCGACAACAGGATCGAAGCCTGTTCACAGGCACGTGTCTGAATCTCTTTGGGTTTGTCTCCCAGTTCTTTGAGAACTGTCTCTTTTGCCGGTTGGGCAAGGCTGACCCATTTGTCGATAAATTCGTTGTTGCCATCTTCGCAGCCGCCGGTTTTCTCCATCAGACTCTGGATGCCGCCGCATTGAGAATGCCCCATGACCAGAATGTATTCGACATTGAGAAAGCACACCGCATATTCAACGGCCGCCGAGACACCATGGTAGTGAGCATCAGGTTGGTAAGGCGGCACCAGGTTGGCAACATTGCGGATCACAAACAGATCACCGGGGTCGCAATCGGTCAGCAGGGAAGGGTCGACTCGCGAGTCACAACAGGCAATGGCGAGAATTTTCGGATGCTGGGCTTTTTTAAGCTGATCAAATAATCGGGTATCTTCACTGAAGAAATTTTCCTGGAAGCGGCGAAATCCGCTGACCAGAGACGTCAGATCCTTCATATCTACCTTTCCAAGGGATTTCTGCTTGTTGATGAAATTATTGACTAAATCGGAAAATAGCTGCTCAACAATGCCCTGAAAAAAGCAAATTTGCAAGCAGTTTTTGTGTCTGTGAATTGTCTAATTGTTTGGAATATCGTCGTTTATTGACGATTTGACCTGTTTTAAATGAAGACGCAACATGCTAATGTAACAAAGTGTTTCACATTTGAACCCGTGGTTCTCGGTGAAACCGACTCCTTAGGGATGATTTTTCTATTGTTCACTATGACATGCTCAATTGTGCGCCTGCCACCGCACTGCTGTCATCGTGTTTTAGCCGGGTCAAACTTCACGAACAAGTTGTTTTTTTTCTGCAGCTTGGGGAAGACGTTTTTATGGGAGAGGGGAAGTTCGCTGTGCGCCATTCTGTATTTTGGGGGCTGTGTGTCCTGTTCTTGCTGGTGTCGGTAACCGCTGCCGGAGCGCAAACCGAATCTGACCCGGAAACCTTACCGGATATCACCGTTATTGATACCTCTGCTGTGACCACTCCGGGCCAGTCCGTTCTTTCAAAGCAAACACTTCAGTCGCTGCCGCAAGGCGATGGTGCCATAACGGACTTGCTCAAAGTCCTTCCCGGCATTCAATTCAGTGAAACCGATAATTCCTCTTTGACCGGTGGCGAAATCCTCCCTGCTGAAATTTCTATTTCCGGTGGGCGTGTTTACGATAACAGCTTTTTGATTGACGGCTTTGGCAACAATAGCCTGATTGATCCCACCTCAGACAATCCGGCCAGTTCTACAGATGTTCCGGGCCATTCTCAACAGCTCTTTCTTGATTCGTCACTTGTTGACACTATTACTGTATACCGCAGTAATATTTCCGCACGTTACAGTGGGTTTACCGGTGGTGTGGTTGATGTTGAAACCCGTGATCCCGAGGAGACCTTTGGTGGCGAAATCTCTTTACGCTCAACACGTTCTGAATGGACTAGTTTTCACGTTGATCGGGAGTATCGCGAGGATTTTTACTCCTCAAAAGAAGCTGACATGCAACCGGAATTTAGAAAGTATTATGGCAATACCAGTGTCGATGTGCCTCTTACGGAGACCATGGGAGTTCTGCTCGCCTATTCTAAAAGCTATTCGCAAATTCCTTTAAAAACGTTCGATGATAAACACAATCAGTATCGTGCCTTGGAAAATTACTTTGCCAAATACGTGTATAAACCTCATGACGATACTACGTTACGTATTACGTTCATGTCCACGCCCTATGAGGGGCGTTATTTTCATGATGATGTTAAAAACAGTGATTACAGCATCGACGGTGGCGGTTGGTCGTTAACGTCCAGTTTTGAACAAAATTTTTCCTTGGCCAAAGTCGAGTGGTTGGCCGGATATGCGACCAGTGATAACAATCGTAGTGCCCCGGATGATTATTTTAACTATCAGGTAACACCTTCTGCAGATTGGGGGGGGCGATTTAGCCGTGAAGGCGGTTTTGGTGATATTGAAATCGAAGAAGACAACTTGCATCTTGCAAGCCATGCAACCTGGACGCCATTCACCTTATGGGGGCTGAAACATGAATGGATCAGCGGCATAACGTTTGAACGGGTTAAAGCGGATTATCAACGAGGTTATGCAACCAACAGTGCATGGAAAACCAGTGATCTTGTCATGTGTGATGGGGATGATTCGTTTTGTATTGAAGGTGAACAGTACGCCTACAGTAAGGTTGTTTATCCGGAAGACAGTGCTGATGCTGAAATCAGCTCCGTTGATCTTTACCTTGAAGATACTTTGAGCTGGTGGCGTTTGGCATTTCGTCCGGGACTTCATGTCAGCTACAACGACCTGATGAAAAATACGGACTACGCTGGTCGTGGCGCGGTGTTTTACGATGTTTTTGCTGATGGGGCAACCATCTTCAGTATTGGTGCCAGTCGTTATTATGGGAAAACCTTTCTGGCCTATGCCCTCAATGAAGAGAAAGCTCAGTTGCAACGAGAGACGCGCACCATTGATGATGACGGCACGTTGACGGAGTGGGAGCAGATAACGCGTACATCTTTTTCCACGACTCGTTTGACAAATCTCAATACGCCTTATGTTGATGAGTGGAGTATTGGTCTTGAGCAGGATCTCTTTGGGGGCCGTTTGACCTTGAGTTATATCGATCGCAATGGTGAGGATCAGCTGACAAAACAGGTTTTGGCCAAAGACGAATATGGCTATACCTACACTGAGTGGACAAATCTTGGGGAAAGCCGTCATAAAGAAGTGACCATGAGCTGGTCGCGTGAGTGGGAACATCAATCATTGCTCATTGATGGCACCTGGCAGGACAGTGAAAACAGCAATGAAGATTATGATGATTGGCTCGAAATCGAAGATTTCGAAGATATGGTCTGGTATGAAGATCATCTTGTCTATCGCCTTGATCTGCCTCGGGCTGATTACAACCGGGAATGGAGCGCCAATCTGATTTATCAGATCGAGCTGGACCATGGTTTACCTTTACCAATGTGACACGTTATCGCAGTGGTTATGAAGGGATTGTCGATAGTGGCGAAAATCATGAACTTGAGGATGGAACCCGTGTTGATAGTTACGAGATGCGTGACTTCTCAAGCTCAACGATTTTCGACTGGAAACTCGAATGGACCTATAGTTTCTCCGACACGCAGTTGTTGACCGCAACATTCGATGTCTACAATGTCTTTAATCGAAAAGTTTATACTGGGAATTCCGGCGAGTATGAGCTGGGACGCCAGTTGTGGGTGGGGCTGACTTACGAGTTCTAAATGGAGTTTGGAAATTCGTAGGCTTTCTTCACGTCTATGGAATTTATTTTCCAGCCTTTTTCCACAGAGAATGACAACGCATCGTCCACTCTGATATATCCTTTTTTATCAGAAAAAAACACGTCATATTGGCCTGTTGTGAAGTTTTTAGGTAGTTCAAAAGTGCATCGGGTTTGCTGTGTGTTGCTTTTGATAAGTTTGAAGGGCACAGAGGTTACCGTCATATCTCCTGCTTTATCAAACATAAAAAGCTGGTCATCTAGAACCCATGCCCTGTCGGGAGAGTCAAGGTGTCCCAATTTTTTGATTCTTCTAGGGTGTTTGATATCCACAAAAGACAATCCGCCTTGCGTGTGATTGATATAAACAATATCCTCAACGACCTGTGCCGATTCACATGATTCTGTGAACTCGACAGAATCAAGAAATTCAGGGTGTTCTAGGTCTGATATATCTATTGTTACAACTCCTCTAGATCCACACATCAATAATGTGTTGCCCTTCAAAAATATTCCATTGCTAGCGTTCGTTTGGTTCAAAGCCTGATCCGAGTTGATTTGGCTGGCGAGACTCAATTTGTTGTTGGATAAATCGTAAACATAAATTCCCGCGAATTTTTTCAGGTTTGACCCTCGTAATTTGACAAAAGCTTTGTTGTTACCAAATGTAATGAAGTCTGCTGCGAGAGTAAGCTTATTGTCATTTATTAACACTGGTTGTGTGTTTGAGATGTCGGCAACGATTGCGTTGCCTTTATGGAGGCAAATATAAAGTTTATTGTCATAAACCGTCATCGATTTAATGCTTCTTTTACATGAAAGGAAATTTTCATCTATAAAGTTATTGTCTTTATCAAGATTTATAGCGTATATACCTTTATTGTTGACTGATATATAAATAATATTTTCATTTTGTGCTGTTGAACTTATTGTCTGATCGAATTTTATCTTCTCTATTATGGAGTAACTGTTATTTTTTTCTTGTCTGTAGGCAATTGTAATTCTCTTGTTTCCAATTATGCCAATATAGTTTTTGTACCTAAAAAAGAATTTTTTCTGAGTCAAACTACTATTGGTTGATAAAATCGGTTTTTTTTCATCGCTTGGTTTGTTAATGTCAATAACAGAAATGCCTTGGGAGTTGCTCGCTATAAGTGCATAATTTTTTAATATGGCGATAGCGCGACATGTCCTGCGAGGACTGTGAAATGTATTTTGATAGATAAGTTGATCGCCAATGATATATTGATAGATTTTTTGGTCGCGACTCACAACAAAGAGCTTGTTTTTGTGTGCATGTAAACGTGAAATATAAATGTCCTGTGTCACTTTTTCTGGTTTTTGATCAAGGTTTTCCAGAATTATCTTTGTGACTCCACTCGCTGTTCCGCAATAAAGAGTTTTGTTGAAAATTAAAGAGTCCCAAACCCTGCCGTGATGACAGAATTTCTTTATTTCTACCGGATTTTCCGGATTGGCGATGTCAATGCAATGGGTAATGCCGATATCTTTTGAGTTGGAAATTCTTCCACCGCTAAGAAAAATTAAATTTCCGTTGCCGCAAACGGTAAAAACATATGCATCCAAAGGGAGTGAAGAGATGATTCGTGGGTTTTTTTTATCTTTTATATCAATTACTTGCAGGCCAGAGTTCCCTGCTGCAACAAAGGCTAGATTGTCTTTAACAAGGATTTGATTTGTTATTCCGGGAATTTGCAGGCTGGAAATTAATTCAGGAGCTTCAGGGTTGGCAATGTCGATAATATATAAACCACTTCTGGTGGAGCTTGTGATCAGGTAATGGTCTGTGATTGTGATTCGCCAGACCCGAGCATTTCTTGGCAGCTCCAGTGAACTTATGGCATATGGTTTGGACGGGGTGTCGATATTGTATGCGATGATCCCTTTTTTATGGTTAGCAGCCCAAGCAATTCCTTTATGAATCTGTATGTCAAAAACATCTCCCCAGGTGAATCGTTTGGCCACCAAAGAGGTTTCGTTGAAATTTTTAGGAGTAATGATGGCATCAAGAGATTGGTGGAGGTTTTCCCCTGTGATTTCAAGGCTTTTACCGGAGGGGGATAAGACAATCTCTTCAATCTGTGGTGGTTGTTGGGGGGTCAGCTCAACAATCCACGCCAGTAAAGCTCCACATAGCAGGCAATAACATCCCAAGAAAATGCCAAAAATTATTCTTTTTTGGCTTTTTTGTTTCATCTGTGTACCTGTTTTTTGAGATGCTTTTCAAGCATGTCAAGAAGTTGGATTTGACGATAAGGCTTGCACAGATAGTCGATCATTCCAGCGTCACGACAGCGTTGAACATCTTCTTCGCCAGCATGAGCTGTTAATGCAATAATCGGGGTGTTCACTTGTTGCCGAATGTGTTGCGCCGCTTCGTAGCCATCCATCAGCGGCATTTGGCAATCCATCAAAATCAACGAGAACTCTTCTTTTTCGCAGGCTTCAACGGCTTGCTGACCATTGGAGACGACGGTCAGTTGGTAATCAAGGGGGCGAAGAATCAGTTGGACCAGTCGCTGGTTGACATCATTGTCTTCTGCCAAAAGGATGCGATGGTTATTGCTTCGCTGAGGTGCTGGTGTTTTAGTCTCTGGTTTAATGTGTGCTGTCTGGGTGTTCGGTGCAATCGCCTGGTACAGGGCTGTTGTTTGCACAGGCTTGGGTAAGAACGTGTCAATACCGAGCTGCGACATCTCCTCATGGCTGAACATTTGACTTCGCGGACCAAGGAAGATGACCTTGGGCCGCAGGTCTTGAGGGAGTGACTTCAACAGTGAGATAGCACCTCCCGGCAATGTGCTGTCGAGTAGTAACAGATCGAGAGGGAGACTCTTTTTATCCATTTTATTCTGAGCCAACTTGGCGTTGTCGCACAGTGCAACGCTGATGCCGCTGGCCTCTAAATGTTCTCGCAGCATGTGCTGGAGTTGTTGGTTCTCGCTCGCAACGATGGCACAACGTGTTGTCACCGTCGTTGCATGGGGTTCTACGGGACTGATTGCAATGGATTTGAATGGGATTGTAACGGTGAAAATTGAGCCGTGGTCTTCGTTGTCGCGCACGGAAATATCGCCATCCATCAGGCCAACCAGTTGCTTAACGATGGTCAATCCCAGTCCGGTACCGCCGTATTTACGACTGGTTGAGCTGTCTGCCTGGGTAAATGCGGTAAAAATGTTGTTTTTAGCTGCGTCATCAAGGCCAATGCCGCTGTCCTTGACCGATACAATCAGGTTGCCCGAGGTTGTATTCGTGGGTAACCAATTCATATCGACAACGATGTGGCCATCGCCAGTGAATTTAATGGCGTTGGACAGTAAATTGAGGATAATCTGGCGCAAACGTCCGGCATCGCCTGTTAATGTTGACGGGACGGCGGTATGAGTGACGGTCGTGAGTTCCAGCCCTTTTTTAAAGGCATTGTCGGCAAGGAGTTCAACTGCCTGATCAAGGGTCTCAATGGGGGTGAACTGATGTAGGTCTAACTCCAGTTTTCCCGCTTCAATCTTTGAGATGTCGAGCAGATCGTTGAGGATGGCTTGGAGTGATTCGCCGGAGCTGTAGATGGTTTTGACCAGCTCGGCGTCCTGATCATCGAGATCGCGGCTCATCAGTTGCTCAGCCATGCCGAGCACGCCGATCATTGGGGTACGGATTTCATGGCTCATGTTAGCGAGGAAGCGTGACTTTGCGGCACTGGCCTCTTGCGCGGCTTTTTTAGCGTCATCAAGCTCCTGGATGGTGACATGCAGTTCATCGTTGGTTTGCTGCAGGTCTTTAGTGCGTTCACGCACCTGCGTTTCCAGACCTTGACTGTACTGCTGCAGCGATTTTTCCCGTTTTTCAATTTGTTTGAGCATGTGGCAAAATCCGCCGAGGAGTGTCTTGATTTCGACGATGTCGCTGTTTATGATCGGCATCTTCTGGCAGCAATAATTTTGCTCTGAGGAGACTTCGTTCATCCGGTCGACAAGCTGATGCAGCGGATGGGTGATCAATCGCTTGAGACGGGTGGTGAGCAAATAGGCGACACCAAGGGTGACAGCCAGCATGGCCAGTGCGGCAACGGCAAACAGCAATAGATTGCGAATGATCAGGTTTTGGCTCATCTGCAAATAGACGCAACCGATGTAATCCCCTTCGTGGAATACCGGCGAATAGATAGTCAGATGGCGCAGGTCAAGAAAATGCTTCATCTTTTCGCTGTCGCGAGCTTCACTGATCCGTTCGATTTTAAAGGGACTGTTTTTCAGTTCCTGTGCCAGACTGCTTTCACTTTTGTTGCGGTATTGCGCCGTCACCTTGTTTTCACGGTCAAACAGATAAGCCAACTGGATCGAAGGTTCCAGCTCAAGACTGTTGATGACCCGTTCAGCCAGATAGCTTTTGCGCAGAGCCAGAGCTTCCTTGCTGTTGTCACCGATGATACGCGCCATGGTTGACATTTTATCCACCATGCTGTCCTGAAAGGTGGTGCCCTGGATGTAAACCGAGGCTGCCAATGACATCAGCAGGACAATGGTGCTGGTGAGCATGACGATTGTGGTGATTTTCTGGCCGATATTTGATGTCGCGGTGTGGGGCATGAAGTGCCTTGGGCTCAACAGGGGCTGACGGATGCGGTTGCCGTTGTACTTGTGGCCGAAAAAGACCTGTTTAAATGACAAAGTTTGCCACAAAAGCAACAATTTAACTAGGATTAATCAGTTCTTAATAGTAGGATTCCCACGGGTTAACGTCAATAGCAAAACACGTTTACCTTTATTATTTGCTTCATAAAACAATGAGGTTGTTGATCCTATCTCGAGTTCTGGCAAACGCCTGTTGCGGGCTTTTTCCCAGAATGCTTTTGAACAGTGTTATTTTCAAAAGCGCATAAAATAGCCGGATTGTAAACGAATCCGACTGTTTTGCTGTTCATCCATGGGTTCTACGACCCTTTTTGCAAAAGGCTGTTTATTTTTTATGAATGTTATTGATGTCACCGAACTGGAAAAGCATTACGGCGCACGGACCATTTTTGCTCAGGTGACCTTTGCCGTGGATGAAACAGAGAAGGTTGGTTTAATTGGTCGCAATGGTTGTGGCAAGTCCACATTGTTGCGTATTCTCGGTGGTCTCGATGACTCGGATGGCGGGACTATCAGCCGCAAAAAAGGAGCTGCGGTCGTTTATCTTCCTCAACAGCCAACCTTTGATGGCGATCTGACGGCACATGAAGTTCTGTCCCGTTGTTTGAGCGCTGTCTATGAACGGCGACAACGCTATGATCACATTTTGTCGCAACTGGAACAGGCCTCTACTCACGAGATGGATTCCCTGCTGGCGGAACAGCAGGAATTACAGGAATGGTTTGATCATCATCAGTGCTGGAATGTTGATCATCGTATTGGTGATGTGTGTAACCGCCTTGGCGTGACCCGTCTCGATCAACCCGTGACCCAAATGTCCGGAGGCCAGCAGAAACGGGTGGCATTAGCCGGTGTCCTGTTACAGCAGCCTGACTTGCTGATGCTCGATGAACCGACCAACCATCTTGATGCGGTCAGTATTCAATGGCTCGAAGAGGAACTGCTGCGTTATCCCGGTGCTGTGATGCTGGTGACCCATGATCGCTATTTTCTTGATCGGGTCGTGACCCGCATGTTTGAACTTGATGACGGTCAGTTTCAGATGTTCACCGGCAACTACAGCCTCTATCTGCAACAGAAACAAGAACAATATGCGATGGAGCAGACTCAACAAGGCCGTCTGCTTAATCTTTTGCGACGTGAGGAAGCCTGGCTGCATCGCGGTGCCAAAGCGCGAACCACGAAACAGAAAGCCCGCATTGGTCGGGTGGATAAGCTTCGTGAACAAAAGCAGGGGCCACGCCGCGGCGATGTCAGTCTTCAGTTCAGTGCTGAACAGAAATTGGGTGGCACGATCCTTGAGCTGGAACATGTCCAACTGCAGGCGGGTGATCTCACCTTGGCCAAAGATGTGTCTCTGATTTTGCGTCCCGGTGAACGCCTGGGCATCCTCGGTCCCAATGGCTGTGGTAAGTCAACCCTGCTGAAAACCATTCTCGGTGAAATTCCTCTGGTTGCCGGTGAGGTTATTCTCGGGCGCAAGACCCAGGTCGGCTACATCGATCAGAATCGTACCGGCCTAGATCCTGAGAAAACCGTGGCTGAATGTTTAGGTGAAGGAGACTGGGTGACGGTTGCAGGTCATAAGCGTCATAAAACCGGCTATCTGGAAGAGTTTCTCTTTGACTATGCCGAACAGCGCAAGCCAGTGACAACATTGTCCGGTGGTGAGCGTGCTCGGCTGTTGCTGGCCTCGTTAATGTTGCAAGGTGCGAACCTGCTGGTGCTTGATGAGCCAACCAATGATCTCGATATTCAGACCTTACAGGTTCTCGAGCAGGCTCTGATCGATTTTACCGGCTGTGTGGTTATTGTTACCCATGACCGCTATCTGCTCGATCGCATTGCCACGGCGACCCTGGTGTTTGACGGGCAGGGTGGGGTGGTGCGCTATGAAGGAAACTACTCGGATATGTTGCTGCAACAGCAGCCAGCCGAACCGGTCGCGCCAAAGAAGACAACCGTGACTGATGCGGCAAAGCCTGCCGCAAAAGTAAAAAAACAACGCAAAGGTCTCAGCTATAAAGAAAAGATCGAACTCGAAGAACTTGAAGCAACCATTGCCGATCTTGAACAAGAGCAGGGTGAACTCGAACAGGCTCTTTCTGACACGGTCAATCGATCTGTTGAGGAGCTGGAAGAGTTGGGGCGCCGCTTTGGCGAAGTTTCAGAACAGCTCACCGGCCATTATGAGCGCTGGGAGGTTCTTGAACTGAAAAAAGAGGGAGCCTGATACGCGGCAACTCATGATAAAACACCGCTTTTTTCAGCTACTGTGATGCGAATGTCAATCCGGGTTTCCGGGTTGACATTTTTATTTTAAATCGTATACAGTACACAGATTCATTTTAATGGGCCGGTTGTCTTTGAACACTGGTTGCTGGATGGAGAGAGTTGTTTGTATTTACGTCGGTTCCCTGAGCGGGAATCGTAATTTTTCGAGGAGGATCAAGAATGATCGAAGCATATCTGCAACATGAGGCAGAGAGACAAGCTCAGGGTATCCCTGCACTGCCTCTCAATCCTGAACAAGCCAAGGGTCTTTGTGAACTGCTGGTAAATCCCCCGGCAGGCAAGGAAGAATTTCTGCTCAATCTGCTTAAAGAGCGGATCTCCCCGGGTGTCGACCCTGCTGCTGAAGTGAAAGCCGATTTTCTCGGCCAGATCATCAAAGGTGAGGTTTCCTCTCCTCTGGTCAGCAAAGTCGACGCTGTTCAGATTCTCGGCACCATGATGGGTGGTTACAACATCAAGTACCTGATCGAAGCTCTTGAAGTTGCTGAGCTGGCTGACGAAGCGGCCTGTGCTCTGAGCGGCATGGTTCTGATCTACGATGCTTTTGACGATGTTGACGCACTGCGTAAAGCCGGCAATGCTGCCGCTGAAAAAGTTGTCAAATCCTGGGCTGCTGCTGAATGGTTCACCACCAAGCCTGAGTTGGCAGAGACCATTACTGTAAAAGTTTTCAAGGTTGACGGCGAGATCAATACTGATGACTTCTCCCCGGCAGGTGACGCCTGGAGCCGCCCGGACATTCCGCTGCACTCTCTGGCCATGGGTAAAACCCGTTTCCCCGGTGGGAACGAAGAGATCGCTGCATGGCGTGCCGAAGGCAACCAGGTAGCATTCGTTGGTGACGTTGTTGGTACCGGTTCTTCCCGTAAGTCGGCCTGTAACTCGGTGCTGTGGCACATCGGTGAAGACATTCCCGCTGTTCCCAACAAGCGTCGTGCCGGTGTGATCATTGGTGGTGTTATTGCGCCGATCTTCTTCAACACAGCTCAAGACTCCGGTGCTCTGCCCCTGCGCATGGACGTTTCCAGCATCAACCACGGCGATGTGATCACCATCAACACCGCTGAAGGTAAAGTGACTGGCGCTGACGGTGCTGAGTTGACTTCTTTTGACATCGCTCCGAGCACGGTTCGTGATGAATTCCGTGCCGGTGGTCGCACACCGTTGATCATCGGTCGCAAGTTGACTGAACGTGCTTGCGCAGCGCTGGGCATGCCTGCACCGGATATGTTCATCCAGCCCAACAACCCTGTGCCCAAAGCGGACCAAGGTTATTCCCTGGCTCAAAAAATGGTTGGTAAGGCATGTGGGGTTGACGGCATCCTGCCTGGCACTGCGTGTGAGCCGAAGATGACGACTGTTGGTTCCCAGGATACCACCGGCCCGATGACTGCTGACGAGATCAAAGAGCTGGCTTGCCTGAAGTTCCAATCTCCGATGTTCATGCAGTCTTTCTGTCACACTGCTGCTTATCCTAAGCCGGCTGACGTTAAGATGCACAACACACTGCCTGCGTTTATTTCTGAGCGTGAAGGTGTGGCTCTGCGCCCTGGTGATGGTGTTATTCACAGTTGGTTGAACCGTCTGTTGCTGCCTGACACCGTTGGTACCGGTGGTGACTCTCACACCCGTTTCCCCATCGGCATCAGCTTCCCGGCTGGTTCCGGTTTGATCGCTTTCGCCGGTGCTCTGGGCTTCATGGCTCTGGATATGCCTGAGTCCGTTCTGGTGCGCTTTAAAGGTGAATTGAACGAAGGCATCACCCTGCGTGACGCTGTTAATGCGATTCCTTACTACGCCATCAAGCAAGGTCTGCTGACGGTTCCCAAAAAGAACAAAGTCAACATCTTCAACGGTCGTATTCTGGAGATGGAAGGTCTGCCCAACCTGTCGGTTGAGCAAGCCTTTGAGCTGACTGACGCGGCTGCCGAACGTTCTGCTGCTGCCGGCTGCATCCAACTCTCTGAAGAGTCTGTCTGCACCTACCTGCGTTCCAACGTTGCACTGATGGAAAGCATGATCAAAGACGGCTACGAGCACGCTGCAACTCTGCAGAAGCGTATCGACGCTGTTAACGAGTGGCTGAAAGATCCCAAACTGCTCAAAGCTGACAGCAACGCCGAGTACGCCGCGGTTATCGAGATCGACCTCGCAGAGGTTACTGAGCCGATCCTGGCTTGCCCGAACGATCCCGATGATGTCAAGCTGCTCTCCGAAGTTCAAGGCACCAAGATTCAGGATATCTTCCTTGGCTCCTGTATGACCAACATCGGTCACTTCCGTGCTGCGGCCAAAATCTGGGAAGGCAACAAGTTTAATCCTGAAGATCGCATCTGGATCTGCCCGCCGACCCGTATGGACCAAGCTAAACTGAAGGATGAAGCGTACTTCGCTATCTTCAACCAGGTTGGTGCCCGTATCGAAACTCCGGGTTGCTCCCTGTGCATGGGTAACCAAGCCCGTGTACCCGATGGTGTGAACATGTTCTCCACTTCAACCCGTAACTTCGATGACCGTATCGGTAACGGTGCTCAGGTTTACCTGGGTAGTGCTGAGCTCGGCGCAGTCACCGCTCTTAAAGGCGAGCTGCCCACACCTGCTGAGTACTTGGCTGTTTACAAGGAGAAAGTTGCTCCGAGCAAAGAAGAGGTTTACGATTACCTCCAATTTGACGAGCTGGGTGAGTTCGACGCTGTTTACAAGCGTTGCGACATCTAATCTCTTTGTCATAAGAAAAAGAGAGGCCGCTTCTTCGGAAGCGGCCTTTTTTTTGTGCTATAGTCTCGACATCATTACGCATTATAGAGAGATTGCTGATGCAGATTGCTTTGCTAGAACCCTTCATGACCGGTTCCCACTCTGCCTGGGCCAGACAGTATGTTGCGCATAGTCGTCATCATGTCGAGATTTTCGGACTGGACGGAAAATACTGGAAGTGGCGCATGCATGGCGGAGCTGTGAGCCTAGCACGGCAGTTTTTGAAGCAAAGATCCAATCCCGATCTGCTATTGGCCACAGATATGCTTGATCTTACAACGTTTCTCTCACTGACCCGTGCAGTTACCTCATCCGTGCCCTGTGCTCTGTACTGCCATGAAAACCAACTGAGTTATCCTTGGTCGCCTGATGATAGCGATCCCGCTTTGCAACGGGATGCACACTACTGTTTCATCAATTACACCTCCGCCCTGAGTGCTGATCGCGTCTATTTCAATTCTGACTACCATCGTCGGGACTTTCTCTCCGAGTTACCAACGTTTTTGAAGACATTTCCCGATTGTCGCGAATTGGATACCGTGCCGATGATCGCTGAAAAAAGCCGTACGTTGCCATTGGGCTTGGACCTTAAAAAGCTTGACTCGTTGAAACCTGACACTGATCTACGACGAACAACGGGTGCCGTGCCTTTGATTCTGTGGAATCATCGCTGGGAATACGACAAAAACCCGGAAGAGTTCTTTCAGGCGTTGTTTGTTCTGCAAGAGCGAGGTGTGGCGTTTCAGTTAGCGGTTCTTGGCGAGTCCTACCGTAAGCAGCCGACAATTTTTAGTGAGGCGCAAAGTCGTTTGGCCTCACACATTGTCCACTGGGGATATGTCCACAGTTATGCCGACTATGTTTCTTGGTTATGGCATGCGGACATTCTGCCGGTCACTTCGATCCACGATTTTTTTGGTATCAGTGTTGTTGAGGCATTGTATTGTGGTTGCACGCCGTTATTACCGGAACGGCTCGCCTATCCCGAGCATGTTTCACCGCAAGAATTCGCTGAGGTCTATTATCAGAATTGTGATCACTTGGCCGAAAAGTTAGCTGTTTTATGCCGGGATTTTTTGTCACGATCTGCCGGCCTATTACGGTCAAAAGTTGCCGGATATGATTGGGGGGAAATGGTTGAGCGCTATGATGAAGAATTCGAAAGACTCATCTCGGAGCGCTGAAAGGCCTTATTGGTAGATTCTTGTGCCGCCCAGCGGAGTATATTCATTCTTTTGTGATGTTTTTTTATTGTCTAAACGCGTTCAACCCTTTAATCTTCACATGTTGTTTATAGTCTCTAATAAATAAAAGGGAGTCCTATGAAATCACGCATTTTTGTTACTCTGTGTGCTCTTGCTGTTGTGTTGTTCTCTGTTGGGTTGAGTTGGGCTGATAGTTTTACGGAACTCTCCTTTTCGCTGGAATCCGGGATTCGTGAAGATAGCCTCGATTGGAATATCGCCGATTCTGATGGCTCGCCAAATGTGCTTTCAGAGTTGGAGTGGGACGATCTGGAGATTTACCAGGTTGGATTCACCAGTAAATTGATTGCCGAAAATGGTAAAGTCCCGTTTGCTACCTA
>NZ_AAEW02000024.1 GCF_000167355.1 Desulfuromonas acetoxidans DSM 684 | reverse complement strand
AATACAGGATACATCGAGCTCGTACCAGGCTTATGTTGACAAGAGTCACATCGACGGGGAGGTTGGCACCTCGATGTCGGCTCATCACATCCTGGGGCTGGAGCAGGTCCCAAGGGTTTGGCTGTTCGCCAATTAAAGTGGTACGCGAGCTGGGTTTAAAACGTCGTGAGACAGTTTGGTCCCTATCTGCCGTGGGCGTAGGAAATTTGAGAGGATCTGTCCTTAGTACGAGAGGACCGGGATGGACGAACCACTGGTGTTCCAGTTGTTCCGCCAGGAGCAATGGCTGGGTAGCCACGTTCGGAAAGGATAACCGCTGAAAGCATCTAAGCGGGAAGCCCCCCTCAAGACAAGATTTCCCTGGAACTTCGGTTCCCTAAAGGTCCGTTGGAGACTACAACGTTGATAGGCCGGGTGTGTAAGTGCAGTAATGCATTCAGCTAACCGGTACTAATTGACCGTGAGGCTTGACCATAAAAAGTTTTATTGAAGGAAGGGGCGAGAGCTTCTCGCCCCTGACTTTATACAAAGCGTACGAAAATACTTCGCAAACGATTCGTCTAAAGTCTTAGCAATTGCCAGAAAAGTTTATACGTTAAACGCTTTTCGGTGGCTATAGCACAGAGGTCACACCTGTTCCCATCTCGAACACAGAAGTTAAGCTCTGTTGCGCCGATGATACTGCATGGGCAACTATGTGGGAAAGTAGGTCGCCGCCGAATTTTTTCCGAAAAAAGGACCCACAATGCGTGGGTCCTTTTTTTTGTTTAAATTTTTTTCACATCAGTAGTCTGGTGTGTCTTCATCCTGAGGACGACGCTACAGCACCGCTTTACTCTTTGTTTAGTTCAATTCCATAACTTTTAATTTTACGATGCAGGTTGGAGCGTTCGATTGAGATGGCTTCAGCGGTTTTGGAGATATTCCAGTCGTTTTCAACTAATTTGCTGCGGATAAACTCCCGCTCGAAGATCTCTTTGGCTTCTTTGAAGCTGTCCATTTCAATGCCGTCCAAGGCGATTTCTGGCGACTGATTCCCTTTGTTGATTTCAGCAGGAAGAGCAGCAGCGTTGATCTCTTTGCCCGGAGTCATGATGACCAGGCGTTCGATCAGGTTTTTCAATTCGCGAACATTCCCGGGCCAACGATAGTTTTTCATTACGTCAACAGCTTCTTGACTCAGGTGTTTGGTTGGGGCATTTTCTTTCTCGCAGTAGGAGGTGAGAAAGTGCGTGGCTAGTACTTCAATGTCCTCGCGTCGTTCACGCAAAGATGGGACTTGAAACGGTAGCACGTTAAGCCGATAAAACAGGTCTTCCCGGAAGTGGCCAGCTTTGATCTCCTCTTCAAGGTTTTTGTTGGTAGCGGCAATGACGCGGACGTCGACCTCAATGGTTTTGCTGCCGCCAACGCGTTCAAATTTATGTTCCTGAAGGATGCGCAAAACTTTGGCTTGGGTTTTCAAGCTCATATCACCGATTTCATCGAGAAATAGAGTTCCTTCATGGGCCAAGTCGAATTTGCCTTTACGTTTGGATGTGGCCCCGGTGAACGCCCCTTTCTCATGGCCGAACAACTCAGATTCAATCAGATCTTCAGGAATTGCTGCGCAGTTGACTTCAATAAACGGTTTTGTGCTTCGTTTTGATTGGCGATGGATTGAGCGGGCAACCAGCTCCTTTCCTGTACCATTTTCACCGGTGATGAGAACCCATCCTGAGGTCGGTGCCGCAATATCGATTTGTTGCTTGAGTTCACGCACCGGAGCACTTGTACCAATGATGTCGTAGCTTTTGCCGATTTTTGCTTTAAGGGTTTTATTTTCTTCGACCAATTCATGCACTTTGAGAGCGTTGTGGATGCAGACCAGGAGTTTCTCAAGTGAGAGTGGTTTCTCGATAAAGTCATAGGCACCGAGCTTTGTTGCGGTTACTGCGGTTTCAATGGTGGCATGACCACTCATCATGATGACCTGGAGGTCATCATATTGATTGCGTATTTGGGTGAGTGTTTCAATGCCATCCATTCCTGGCATCCAGATGTCCAGTAACACAAGGTCCGGTTTCTCCTCAGTTACGGCGTCCAGAGCAGTAGCTCCATCACACGAGGTGGTGACCTGAAAGCCTTCATCTTGAAGGATGCCAGTGATGCTTTCACGTATGTTTCGCTCATCGTCAACAACAAGAATATGTTTCATCGCTGTTCCTCTGGTTTGTTATACAGATGGCAAGGGAAGTTCGATAATGATCTCTGTTCCCGTTGGGATGTGGTCTTTAACACGAATATAGCCATTGTGGTCGGATATAATTGTCGCGACAATGGCAAGGCCTAATCCGGTTCCTGTGTTCTTTGTCGAAAAATACGGTTCGAACATGCGTGGTTTGTCGGCATCGGCAATGCCGCAGCCGTTGTCGCTGATGGTCAATGTGACCATTTGCAGGCTGGTGTTGACTTCTGTTTTTAAACTGATTTCAGCCGTTGTTGCATTGTTTTCGACAGCGTGGATAGCATTGTCAATCAGATTGATAATGACACGTTTGATCTGGTCTTTATCAAGGTTGAGTTTTTCCAGCCCATCTGCTTTAGCAAAGTTAAAGCGGATCTCCTTGTGTCCTTGCTGGTAAAGGACCAGAGTCTCACTGATGATGTTGTTTAGATCTTGTGGCGTTGGATTACTGGCAGGCATGCGCGCAAAATTAGAAAATTCGTTGACAAGATTTTTAAGCTCGTCAACTTGGGTGATGATCATTTTGGTGCATTCATCAAAGACCACATCGTCTTTGTCGAACCGGTCAAGATAGCGGCGTCTCAAGCGCTGAGCCGACAGTTGTACCGGGGTCAGTGGATTCTTGATCTCGTGAGCAATGCGTCGGGCAACTTCACGCCATGCTGCCATGCGCTGAGCTTTTTGTAGTTGTGTGAGATCATCAAAAACAACGACGGTTCCCATAAACTGGTCGTTTTCGTCATGCAGGCTCGAGACATTGAGCAGCAGGGTGAGTTGTTGTCCTTGGATGCTCAGCGATATCTGCCGACGAATCGATTCTTTTCCTGAGCTGATCAGCTCGCCGAGAAAGCCTTTGATCAAATAGAGCTGTTCACTGGTGACAACCTCCTGGTATCTCTTGCCCAGCACGCGGTTGCTGCGGATTTTCAGCATCGTTTCGGCTGATTTGTTGATCGTGGTGATAATGCCCTGGCTATCCACGGAGATAACACCGGCCGTGACGTTTTTCAGAACAATTTCCATATAGCGACGGCGTTGGTCCAATTCAATATTAGAGTTCTGCAGTTCGTCATGCGCGAGTTTGATTTTGTAGCGTTCGTCACGTAACGCCGTAGTCATCTTATCAAAGGCGTCGATAAGAATGCCGATTTCATCATCTCCAGGAACCGGCAACGTGACATCGAGATTGTCGGTACTGATGCGTTTGGTCGCGAGAACCAGCTCCTGTAGCGGCACGGTGATACTGCGGGCCAGTCGGAAGCCGAACCAAGTTGCCAGAAAAATAATAACCAGAGCGATAAGCAACAGAATGGCGATATAGCCCTGCTTGACTTTGCCTTTGAGCTGTTGCGCTTCTTTGTACTGTTGGTACGAAGAGGAGATCTCCTGCATCTTGCTGACCAACGAATAGGGGACATGGTAGTTCACCACGACCACCCCGACAATATCATTGGCGTTCCAGTTTGAGCGCACAGGGACCACCCCGCGAATCAAGTCGGCTTTACCGATTGGCGTAATGCGGGTAAACAGTTTTCCTTCCAGTGCTTCTTGGATCACGTCGGATCCGGGATCGGTAAATTCTGATAATGGCACATTCGGGTTCGCCACGCGAACGAGTTCCTCATGTGTCGAAGAAAAGACTTCTACAATGCCAAGGTTATACTCTTTTTGCTTGAGGCTGATGAGAACCTCCAGCTCTTCGAGCTTATCTTCGTTGAGTAGTTTGCCGTCTTTGACCTGTTCTGCGAGTTGCTCTGCATAATACAGGGCGTTGCTTTGTGAATTTTTATAATACGTCTGAGCGACATCAAGGGATTCAGTCAACGATTTCTCTATTTCGGTACTGAACCAGTTTTCAATTGAATTGGTGATAAAACCCGCTGAGGCAAAAAACAGCAGCATGGTTGGAATGAGTGATAGCGAAACAAAGGTGACAACCAGTTTGGTGCGTAGGCGTGCACCGGGGATGTTGCGGCGGCGCTCAAGAAACAGCTTGAATAAATTACGAATAATCAGGAATAGGAACAGAATGATCAACAGAATGTTCATATTGATCAAGGCGAGAACCAGGATATTGTTGGAGAGTTGTACCTGGGAGGTTTGCTCGTAAATCTGTTTTTCAAAAAATGGCAGAGCGACAAGTAGGGTGACAATGAACAGGATCAGTCCCCATTCGCGCCGACGCTTACGTATCTCAGGAGTGTGTTGCTTTTTATTTTCAGCCATAAATAGATTGCCTAAACAGGTAAATGCTATAAATATTACATCATTGCATGGATTTGGCGGTGCTGCAACGGCAATAAAAAAGGCAGCCTGTAGGGGCTGCCTTAAAAGCATTCAGAGTGGTTGGGTGAGTTAGGACTCGGCCCACGCCAGGTCGGTTTGCAGAGCCGGGACCGGCAGTTGCAGTGCTTCCTGCAGGTCCGCATCGGAAAATTCAACCAAACGCCAGCAATCAGGGGATGCGAGAATCTTTTCAACCATTTTGTGATTGATGTCATGACCCGCCTTGTAAGATTTGATATGGCCTAGCAGGGAGTAACCCAGCAGGCTGAAATCACCAATCGTATCAAGGATTTTGTGGCGAACAAATTCATCGGAATAGCGTAACCCGTCAGGATTGAGAATTTCGTCCTTGCCGATGACAATGGCGTTCTCCAATGAGCCGCCACGCGCCAGACCAATCGATTTAAGATATTCAACCTCTTCGTAAAAACCGAAGGTCCGTGCAGCAGCTACTTCCTGACATAGTGTTTCTGAGGTCAGGTTCACCGATTTGTGCTGCTGGCGGATGCACGGGTGGTCGAAGGATAGATCAAAAGTGACTTTGAAAAAACGCGACGGGATAATGCTGACCCGCTTTTCGCCATCAACCACCGTAATGGGCTTTCTGATTGCTAGAACTTTGCGGCTGCGGTTGTGTCGGGAAATGCCCGCTTCCTGCAGGTGTTGGATAAATGGTGCCGCACTGCCATCCATGATGGGAACTTCGGGTCCATCAATATAGACATGCAGATTGTCGATATGGCATGCGGTCAGGGCGGCCATGAAGTGTTCAACTGTAGAAACACTCAGCTCGCCTTTGCCGAGCACTGTGGCCATGCGGGTGTCGACGACATTGCAGGACTGTGCCTCGATGGATCGGGTTTTATCCCCTTCACTGCGATGGAAGATAATGCCGGTTCCAGCCGGAGCCGGACGCAGTTTCATGGTGATGGTGGAACCTGTATGTAAGCCGACACCACTGATGTCGATGGGGTTAGCAATGGTGCATTGATAAATCATGAATTCGTCACCTTTCGGTTATTGTTAGATGACGATTAACAATGCAATAAGCATGCCCAATGTTCGCATGTTGTCAACTTGCTGTTTTTTAAGGAGAATAGTGTTTCGCATGAAGGGTGAAAACCGCCAAGTGTGGTAAATTTGTCTGTGGTGAAAAAGACACACACCAGGTCACAGACGGCCTGAACGGAGAATTCCCAATGCCAACCATAGTCCCAGTGCCGCGGCAAAAGCATAGCCCAGCAGTCCCAGGGCCGGCAGGCCGAACAGTTGAGGGCCGCTGTTTGTTTGGATAATCAGGGATGAGCCGATGATTAACGAACCGATAATGAAACTGAATGATAACCGATTACTGGCTTTATCCAGATCCGTGATCAGCTTTTCCAGGCCGCGGTGCTCCAGGTCGATTTTGAAGTTGTTACTGTTGAAACGCAGTAGCAGCTCTTTGAGCTCCTGAGGTAGTGATTTGAGCACATCGAAATAGGAACGGAAAATCTGGGTGGTTTCTTTGCCGATATTCCCTGCGGAGAGGCGGTGTTGCATCAGCTCCATCGCCGTAGGTTTGATCTCTTCAATGAGGTTAAAGCCCGGATCGAGTTGGCGGCCGATCCCTTCGATTGTTACCATGGCTTTGGAAAACAGCATCAGGTCTGAAGGAAATTTGATATGGTGGCGTCGCATCAAATCAATAAATTCGGTGATCAGCTTAAAAAAATCGATATGCTCCAAGGGGACTTTGTAATAATCATCAATGAATTCAGAAAGTTCTCGTTTGAGCCGGGTCGTATTTATCTCTTTGGAGCGATCCCGCTCTGCAAGCATGACAGATACCAGCAGGTCGGTGTCGCGTTTGAAAATTCCCAACAGCAGACTGGTTAATTGCTGGCGTAAATCATCATCCACATGGCCGACCATGCCCAGATCGATGAAGCACAGGGTTGAGTCGGGGAGAACAAAGATGTTGCCCGGATGGGGGTCGGCGTGGAACAGGCCGAAAACCAAAACTTGGTCGAGAAACGCTTTGGCGCCGTTGTGGGCAAGTTGTTTTAAATCATGACCGGCTGCACTCAGTTGGTCTGTGTTGGAGATTTTGATGCCGTCAATATACTCCATGGTCAGGATGGCATCGGTGGTTAACTCCCAGTGGACATGGGGTACCGTTACGTTTGGCGAATCGTGAAAATTGTCGCGGAACCTTCCCAGTGTGTGACCTTCTTTGGTGAAATCAAGTTCACGGTAGATTGTGCGACGGAATTCACGGATCACTTCACGTGGCGAGAACAGCTCTTCCGGCTCGGTGTGGTTTTCCAACAGGGAGGAGAGGCTGTCCAGAATGTCGAGATCGGTTTCAATGATTCGTTCAATGTCGGGGCGGCGTACTTTGACGGCAACTGTCGTTCCGTCGGGCAGTTTCGCTTGATGAACCTGGGCGATGGAGGCCGCTGCAACCGGCTGGGGCGAAAACTCGCTGAATAGCTCGTTGACGGGAGCGCCTAGCTCTTGGTAGAGCTGGCTTTTGATGGCAGAAAGCTCCACTGGGCGTACGTCGTTTTGTAGTTTATTCAGTTCCGTGATATAGCTGGCGGGAAGGATGTCGGGGCGAGCCGAAAGGATCTGTCCCAGCTTGATAAATGTTGGGCCGAGCTCTTCCAGCGCCATGCGCAGGCGCACTTGGGGGGGGAGCTTTTCCAATTCCCGCTTGCGGTTGTCACGCTTGACCAGACGTCTGCCCAGCTCGATGTAGTAATCGAGATTGAGCTCGTCGAGGACGTGGCCGAAACCGTGGGAAACCAGGACTGCCAGAACTTCGCGATAGCGGTTTAACGAACGCAGGTTACGGTTGAGGTGCAGCAATGGCAGCATAGAGGTTAGTCAGCCGACTGTTGCTTCTCAAGTTGACTGACCCGCTCGCACAGGGTGGAAAATTCTTCCCGGGAGACCAGGCCGATCCGTTCGCAGGCTTTTTTCACTTCGTCCATGGCTTGTTGTTCCAGCTCGCTTTGTTTATCACAGGCATTCTTCTTTAGTTTGTCAACCAACGCCTTGCCCTCTTCTTCGGAGAGGTTGAGGCGTTGCTTGAGGTCCTGCCCCAGTTCTTCAGCTTTTTTTTGCGACATTGATGCTGCGCCAAGAGCGGTTAAAAGGGTTTTTTCAATGATTTCAAGCATAAATTCCTCCTGTGCTGACGATGGAAAGACTTGAGTATAGTAGCATGTCGCGACAATCTTTCAATCCTTTCTCGGATACAGGTGAGATCTTTACAACATGCTGTCCTTGGCGTTTTGCACCGTGTTATTTCTTTAAGTTTACAAAATCGCCCACCATACACGAGCTTGACGGGTTTTGTTACCCTCCCGCTGTGCTCTCTCCAGAAAGCCCGTGTGGGCGCTTTGACTGTTTTTGTACTCAGTGGTTTGATCAGGTCTGGGAAAGGTTGAATCTTTCCAATGCTTCTTCAACCAGCCTGTAGGGGGGGAATTCAAGATTTTTCCAGATTTTATTGCCCAGGCGGTTGGCCTTTTTGGCTGTGGGCAAAGCTGCATGGCATTCATCCCAGATCAGTTGATGAATGCGGACCAGGTCAGTCAGGAAGCGTTCAACGATCTGCTGGCAGACGGTTGGGTCTGTTGGCAGGTTGGGGGTTGCAGCTTCCTGGCTGGTCAGCAGGGCCGCATAGGCAATGATGTCGTTGTTGCAGTCGCAACGGTTGCCAGCCATATCTTCCAGGGTGAATGTGCCCATGAATTCACCGACAAGTTGCCATGGCCGGTGGTCGGTGTAAAAGCTGCGCAGCTCCGGGCGATAAAAGTCGTACAGATAATGATCAGGAAATAGGGGGATCCCTTTCACCTCCAGAGCCTGGTGGATCTCATTTTCGAGCGACTTGTTGTCGGTGCGCGGAGCCTCACTCGCCGTGCTTTCAGTTGTTGAGTCCTGGCATGGCGGTGCATCGATGTCGAGTAGTTGTTGCAATGTGCTGTCGATGAGGGTTGTTTGTTGTCCTGAAGATAGCCCGTCAAGTTCAAGGGCGGCAAGACTGTCCAAGACTTTAGAGCTTGGAACGGGCAGTTGATCAAGATACTTTCCAGACGGATTAGATCCCAGTAGCGTTTTACTCATCTGCTGACACAGGCAGGATTTGTGGAAGCGTTGTCGTCCGTCTTCGCTGCTGTAATGGTCTTCGCTGGGCAGCCGGAGGCGTTTTGCTTCGATGAGACGTAATAGGTCCTCTTTGTTTTGCAGCAGTAATGTCAGGGCAATGGCACCACCACCAAATAATTCGTCATTGGGGATCTCCACGCGTCGCGCTTCTCCGCAAACGAGGGCGATCTGCTCGGGAGCATTGCGCCGTTCGAGTTGCAACGTGAACTGGTCCGCAATCAGTGCCAGTTCTTTAACCGTATATTCACCTGCGAGCAGTGTGAAAATGTGATCGATCCAGGGCAAGCAGAGGGCGCTTGCCGGTAAACACAGTTGGATGGTTCCTTGGTCGGCAAGGATGCCTAACAGATACAGGGCCTGATAACCCCAGGTTGGCGTGTTGCGGGGCCATAAGGGGCGGTGGCCGGACCAGGCGGCGTGAATGTGGGCCTGCCAGGCGTTGCGATAGTGTGTCGAAGGCACCTCGTGGTCCACTAGGTTGGCAACGATGCGATGAACCGTGATCTCACGGGGCAGGCTGAACAGGTCTGCTCGGCAGAGAGCGGGGTGGGGCCAATTGTTGAGGACGCGCAACAAATATTTGAATGCCAGGCGTTGCGGTTGATCTACTTCCACCAGTTCAGCATCGTTCTGGGAGACGCTGCAGTGTTGCATGTGAAGCGCTGCGTTGACTGAATTTTCTTCAGTCGACAGAGGGCTGGACGCTGTGGCGTGGAGCAGCTGGTTGATGAAGCGAATCGCGCGTTGCGGTTGGCGAAACAGACCAATCTGGTCGAGGCGACGCAGCAGGTGGTGTAGTAGAACCTGGCTTTGTTCGTCCAGGTCCGGCTCATTACCGTGGCCTGACAACTGGTCGAGCTGGGTAATGTCAAGTGCTGCACTGAACTCTTTTAACGCTAGATCCAGACGCTCCGGTTCAATGCTGTAGGGCAGTTTTTTCAAATATTGAAGCACCAGCAGGCGGGCAATGACCAAGGTCAGTTTGTTTTCGGCCTGTAACTCGGCCGTCTCGATGGTTTTTACCTGGTCGCTGCGCGTACGACGCAGATGTTCACTGAGCAGGGGGATTGCTTTGTTGACTGTGCCCAGACACAGATTTGTCAGATGCCAGTGCGAGAGTTTGTCCGGGGGGCAGGCTCCGATAACGGCCAGGGTGCGAAACTCGTCCATAAGTTGAACCAGCAGCATCTCATAGGCTTTCGGACTATCTTGGTCCAGCGGCGGAACTGGCCATTGTTCGATGATTTTACGGTTGTCTGCTTGCCAGATGGTCAGTCTTTTGCTGCCCCAGGTGGCGAAGTAGTTAACGCCCAGGCTTTCGGCGCAGGCGCAAGGGGTGCCCAGGTCGTCTTCACAGTCAGGGATTTGAACAAATCCACCGGCGACAAAACTGTCCTGATTGATCCACAGCACCATGTCTGGGCATAGTGCTCCCTGTGCCGTGGTTAGTGGCGTGCCCGCTTCCGCTTTGCGAAACGGTGAACGTCCCTGGGCGATATAGATAGCAGCCCAGTGGCAGAGCTGCTGGATGAAGCGCTGGTGTGTTGCTGGATCCATCACGATAAGATGTCGTTAGCCTTTAGGTTGGAACATGTCGGCTTGTTTGCCTTGCGGCCGACGGTGAAAATGGCGGTAGGCCAGTTCGGTAACCATGCGCCCGCGCGGGGTGCGGTTGATATACCCCTGCTGGAGCAGGAACGGTTCAATGACCTCTTCAATGGTATCTTTTTCCTCGCCGATTGCTGCAGCCAGTGTGTCTAGGCCAACCGGACCGCCGGAAAATTTATCCATGATGGTCTGCAACATCAGACAGTCCATGTGGTCGAAGCCTATTTTGTCGACCTCAAGACGAGTCAGAGCTGTGTCAGCAATGTCACAGTTGATGCTACCGTCGTTCTGAACCTGGGCAAAATCGCGGACGCGGCGCAGTAGGCGATTGGCAATACGCGGTGTCCCTCGGCTGCGACGGGCGATTTCCAGAGCACCTTTTTCGTCAATGGGCACGCCGAGAATAGAGGCGCTGCGTTTGACGATGACGGCCAGTTGGGCGTGGGTGTAAAATTGCAACCGGCAGATAACGCCAAAACGGTCGCGTAGCGGGGAAGAGAGTAAGCCGGCGCGGGTGGTGGCGCCCACCAGAGTAAAGCGGGGAATGTCCAGTTTGATGGTCCGTGCCGACGGTCCTTGACCGATCATGATATCGATCTGATAGTCTTCCATCGCCGGGTAGAGAATCTCTTCGACCACAGGGGATAATCGGTGGATCTCATCAATAAACAGCACGTCGCCCTCCTCAAGGTTGGTGAGGATCGCGGCCAGGTCACCGGCTTTTTCAATGACCGGACCGGAAGTGCTTTTGATGCTGACACCCATTTCGCTGGCAATGATGTTGGCCAGGGTGGTCTTACCCAACCCGGGCGGTCCGTAAAACAGGACATGGTCCAGGGCTTCACTGCGATTGAGCGCCGCCTGGATGAACACTTCAAGGTTCTCTTTGGCTTTTTCCTGGCCGATGTATTCGTTCAGGGTCCGTGGCCGCAACGGGTTGTCGATGTTGTCTTCATCGCTGAGTTCGGCACTGATCAAGCGGTCCGTCATCGACACTCCTACTGGCTGAGCTGTTGCAGAGCTGCTTTAAGCATCTCTTCCATGCTGCTGAATTCGCGGGTCAAGCGCGACAGGGCGGCGCTGGCCTGTTTTTCTTTATACCCCAGATTGATCAGCGCTGAAAGAGCATCATCGTGATGATTGTTATGAAGGACTCCTTCGGGAGCCGCTTGAGTGGTCTGGGGCTGCTCCGGATAAAGTTTGCGGACTTTTTCACGCAGTTCAAGAATCAATCGATCGGCGGTTTTTTTGCCGATGCCCGGTAGTGTGGCCAGGCGCTTGGCGTCTTCCTGCAGCAGGCAGTCGCGCAAGGCATGGCAGTCCATGTGCGACAGGATGTTTAAGGCCACTTTAGGGCCAATGCCGGAAATGGACAACAGTAAGATAAACATCTGTTTTTCGTCCAGACTCTGAAAGCCAAATAACTGCAGGGCGTCTTCGCGCACGTGGGTGTAGATCTGCAGAGTGGCCGTCTGATTCTCTTCGAGCTGATAAAAACTCGAAAGTGGTACACTGACCTGATAGCCGACGCCGTTGACGTCAACGATCACCTGATCAATGGTTTTGCTGACAATGGTTCCGCACAGTCGAGCAATCATCGTGACCTTCTTCTGGTGGTTGAAGTGGGTTTTAAAGCCTGGCGAACCTGACCATTGACATGGGCGCTGTGGGCATGACAAATGGCCACAGCCAGAGCGTCCGACGCGTCTTCCTGAGCAACCTCCGGCAGGTTCATCAGTGCCTTGACCATCTGCTGGACCTGGCTCTTGGCTGCCTTGCCATAGCCAACCACGGCACTTTTCACCTGCAGGGCGCTGTACTCAGAGACCGGCAGGTCGGCATTGACACCGGCAACAATCGCTGCGCCCCGCGCCTGGCCGAGTTTCAGTGCCGACAGTGCGTTTTTGGCAACAAAGACCTGTTCGATGGCCACGGCATCCGGGCGATATTGCAGGATGATCTCGCACAAGCCATCGTGGATTTTTTTCAGCCGCTTGGGCAGCGCGTCACTGCTTTGGGTGTAGATTGCCCCGTTGTCGACGTGACGTAAGCGGTTGCCCTGTTGGTCGATAATGCCGTAACCGGTAATCCGGGTGCCCGGATCAATGCCGAGAATGCGCATACGGGCTGCTAGCCAAACAGTTCCGCGATGACATCATCGTCAATGTCGGCATTGGTGTAGACGTTTTGGACGTCGTCATTATCTTCCAGCATGTCCATCAGCTTGAGCATTTGCTCGGCTTTTTTGCCTTCCAGTTCAACGGTGTTCTGCGGGATCATGGTGACTTCGGCACTTTCAAACTCAATACCTTGCTCGGCCAGTGCGTCACGTACCGCAGTGAACTCGTTGGGCTCGGTGATCACTTCATAGCTTTCGCCCTCGTCCTTGACGTCTTCGGCACCATTTTCCAGGGCAATCTCAAAGATGGTGTCAAAATCGGCTTCATTGCTGATGGCGATCAGGCCTTTGCGGTCAAACAGAAACGCAACGGAGCCATCGACTCCAAGGCTGCCGTTGTGCTTGGTGAAGCAGTGGCGAACATCAGCAACGGTACGGGTTCGGTTGTCGGTCATGATTTCGACCATAACAGCGACACCTCCCGGACCATAACCCTCCATGGTTCCCTCTTCGTAGCTGACGCCGTCGAGATCGCCGGTGCCTTTTTTGATGGCGCGCTCAATGGTGTCTTTCGGCATGTTGCCGCCTTTTGCCTTGTCAACAGCGGTGCGCAGACGCGGATTGGCTTCCAGATCGCCTCCGCCGATTTTCGCGGCAACGGTGATTTCCTTGATCAGTTTGGTAAAGATTTTTCCGCGCTTGGCGTCCTGTGCCCCTTTGCGGTGTTTGATATTTGCCCACTTACTGTGACCTGCCATGTGTTACGCCTCCTGCTGGTTAACGAGTGTTCTCATTCATATTTTGTGTCATTCGAACGGGTTCGAATGGGACGTCTCTAATTCAACCTGTCATTTGTGGATGGGCAGAGGGGAAAGCTTGTATTCACCGAGCCATTCGCTGATTCAGGTTGTGAAATGTAAAACTTGCGGATCATAGCATGAAGGCGGTTTTAGCGGCAAGGTCATTGTCTGATGGTGGTGAGCCCCTGGTGGGCTCGGGCACCATCTTCTGTGGAGATGTCAATGGGGCCATGGGGGCGTCTCTCAGTCCGGAGTTATAAGAATATCCGTGCCGGTAATGGAATCTCTGGGGGGGGGGCGAGTAACCGTTTGTCTTCATCTGCCTGTGTTTAGCGTGTGTTCTGGGGCAAAAAAAAACGCCGTCCGGGGGAGAGAGATCCCGGTACGGCGTATAAAGTTGGGAGGTTATTTCTGAAAGGGGGTAGAAATGTTGTAGCTCCCGTATCAATTTAGTATGGCTAAGTATGTTTGCAGCGAGCGTGCCATCTTTTTATGATAAAGGAAAAAAGCTGTAAATTGCTAAATTTACGTGATTTTATATTTTGGCTAAGTTGAGATGCTTGCCGTTCTGTGGTCAAGTTCAATAAAAAGCGTGTCACTGCTGGCACACATTTCTTGTTGGTGTGTCTTCGATGACTCACTTTTCTCCGGGACGATAATCTTCACCGCTTAAATTGTGCCGTTCCAGCAGGCGATACATGCTGCGGCGTGGTAGTTGGGCGCGGCGGGCAGCCTCTGAAACGTTGCCCTGAGTCTGCTCAAGGTAGCTTTTCAGCAAGCCTTTTTCAATCAGTTGCAATTGACGGTCAAGGCTGTCGCGAAACGATGTCAGCGGCTGGTCCGGATCGTCGTGGTGTTTGGCAATTAACTCGGTAAAAACAACCGGCAGGTTCTCCAGGTGAATGCAGTTGTCTTGGGTCAGCACGGCTGCACGTTCGATGATGTTCTGCAGTTCGCGGATATTGCCTGGCCACTGGTAGTTGCGCATCGCTTCAATGGCGCGGCGGTCAATGCTGTCGATGGTTTTGTTCACGCGTTTACTGGTGCTGCGCAGAAATTGTTCCACCAGGGCTTCGAGAGAGCCGAGGCGACTGCGCAGCGGCGGCATGGTGATGGAGAACACATTCAGACGGTAGAATAGATCTTCACGAAACCAGCCATCGGTAACGCCTTGCTCAAGGTTTTTGTTGGTCGCGGCGATCAGGCGAACATCCACTTGTCGGCTGCTGTTGCCACCCACGGGGCGGATTTCGCCACTGTCAAGCACGCGCAGTAACTCCGCCTGCAGCTTGGGGGTGATGTCGCCGATCTCATCAAGGAAGATGGTACCGCCATTGGCCGCTTCAAATAGGCCGCGTTTGTCTGTTAATGCACCGGTAAAAGCGCCTTTTTTGTGACCGAACAGTTCACTTTCCAGCAGGCTGTCGGTAAGGGTGGTGCAGTTGAGAGTGACCAGGGTTTTGTCAGCGCGTTGGCTCATCTGGTGGATGGCGCGGGCCGTGAGTTCCTTGCCGGTGCCGCTTTCACCGCGGATCAGAACTGTGGTCGGGGTCGGCCCGACCTGACGAATCAGGTTGAGCACCTCGATGGTATGGGGATCTTTACCGACAATCTCTACTTCGCCGAATTCCTGTGACAGGGCATGCTTGGCCAGTTCGTATTTCTGGGCAAGAATGACACGGTCCTCTTCCAAGCGTTGCAGCGAGTAGGGCAGGCACATCTCAATATCCGCCAACCCCTGATAGACGGCAATAGCATGTTCACGACAGGTGGCATAACCGCAGGCACCACAGTCGAGTTCGTCTTGCTCGCGGACTTTGTTAGTCTGCTGGAGGATTTTGCGAATACTGTCGCCGCTGGGCAAATCCAGGCGCTTGTGTTTGTTGCGAAATGTTCGTGTCAGGTCGAGTTCCGGCAAAGGCTCCTGGTAGCGTGGATTTGTTTTGTACGTGGTTGATCCGCTCTGAAAATATTGATGGATCAGGGTGCGTTTCGAGAAGGTTGTCAGGCGGTTGTTTTTGCCGGGACCGCCGATGCAGCCACCATTGCAGAAGCGGATGTCCACCAGTCGGGCCTGAATACGTCCAGCCGCCAGGTCGCGGATGATCTCCAAAGAATTTTCTTCCCCCTCGGTTGAGATGAACTGCGGATGGAAGAAGTCGTCCTTGACATCAAACACCTGGAACGGGCCTCCCGTAATTGGGAACAGTTGGCCTTTTTGCGGCTCCAGACCGTCAAATGGTGTGGTGCCGAGCCGATTCAGGTCGAGTTTCTGCTGGCGAAACATCTGACTGAGCTCCTTGTAGGTCAGAACCCCGTCAATGGCACCAGCGACCTGTTCGGCGGCAATTTCGAACTTACCGGCAATGCACGAGCTGATGTAGATAACGCGCACATCGTCACCGTGATGTGCCTTGATAAAGCGACCGATGGCAATCATCGGTGATACCGTGGTCATCAAGTTTTTAAGCATCTGCGGGTAGTGGCGCTCGATCAGGTCGACGATGGTCGGGCAGTGGGTGCTGATCAGTGGCTGGTCCGGAGACTGTTCCACCTGATCCATATACGAGTCCGAGATCAGTTCAACGCCGGAGGCCCCTTCGTGGACCTCTGAAAAACCGAGTCGTTTCAAGCCGGTGACCAGTTGACCGGGGCTGGCATCGTGAAAAAATGCCGGAAAGGAGCAGCCGAGAACCGCGACGGTTTTTTTCGCCGTGGCAAGGAACTGGCGGGTTTCTTCACTGCTGTCGGCGATGATTTTTGCTTTTTGGGTACAGACGGCAATGCATTTGCCGCAACCGATACAGCGCGGATAGATCACCTCGGCATAATTGGCTTTGACTTTAATCGCTTTGACTGGGCAGTTTCTGACGCAAGCGTAGCATTTTCGACAGCGCTCTTTGACGGTTTTAATCGGTCCTGTCATGGTGAGTCCCCTGGCACAACAAAAAGGTTTTACGGTGTTTCTGGGGGATAACATGCTGAATGCGTGCCGGAAAAACCGTTTTTCCGCCCCTGGTGAAATATGGTCTCAGTGAAGTGTGCCACTTTTGACACGCTCGGTCAAGACGTCAATCCATCGAGGGTTAATTCATCACAGCGATGGCAGGCTGCCAGTCCTGCTTCGTGGTGTGCTTGCAGGGGTGGCGATTGCTGACGGCAGATGTCGATGGCATAGGGACAACGTGGGTGAAAGGAACACCCCGTGGGCGGGTTCAGCGGCGAGGGGATTTCCCCGCTGGGCAGTGAACGCCGTTGACGGCGTGGGTTGGCAACGGGCAGAGCTTGAAGCAGTGCTTCGCTGTAGGGGTGGAGCGGTTGTTGGTAAAAACGATCAACCTCGGACGATTCAACAAGACGGCCCAGGTACATGACGGCAATATCGTCGCACAGATGTTCCACCACCGAAAGGTCATGGGAGATAAACAGATAGGTCAGGGCAAATTCTTGTTGCAGTTCATCGAGAAGGTTGATGATCTGCGCCTGGATAGACAGGTCGAGGGCAGAGACCGGTTCATCGGCAATGATGATTTCCGGTTGTAGGGCCAGGGCGCGGGCAATGCCGATACGCTGGCGTTGACCACCGGAGAATTCATGCGGATAGCGCCGGGCAAAGGAGGAAGACAGGCCAACCGTGTCCAGCAGTGTCGCCACTTTTTTGCGGCGCTCGGTTGCGTTGAGCCGGGTGTGGATGATGAACGGCTCTGACAGAATCTGTTCGACCGTCATGCGCGGATTCAGGGACGCGTATGGGTCCTGAAAGATCATCTGAATCTGGCGTCGATAAGGCCGCCATTGGCGCGGCGACAGTTGACTCAGGCAGGTGCCTTGATAGTGAACCGTGCCTTTGTCCGGTGTTAATAGACCCATGATCAGCTTGCTGATAGTGGACTTGCCGCAACCGGATTCGCCAACCAGTCCCAATGTCTTGCCCCGTTCCAGTTGCAGGGAAACATCGCACACTGCCGGCAGTTGAACCCGTTTGCCCAGATGCTGGGGGCCGCTGACGGTAAAGCTCTTATGGATATGTCGCAGTTCCAGTAACGGTGTTGGCATGACGCTTACTCCCACATCCGGACAAGATGGTTTTCGCCGATGGTGCACAATGGTGCACATTCGGCACCGCGCGGGGCAAAGTCTTGCGAGCAGTTCTGCCAGAAGGATCCTTGCGGCATGTTGGAAAGCGATTTATGGCGTTGGCCGAGATGGGGAATGCAGTTCAGCAGGCCCTGGGTGTATGGATGGCGGGGGGCGTTGAATAACGTGGTGACCGGAGCTTGTTCAACAATCAGCCCGTCATACATGATCGCGACAATGTCTGCATTCTGGGCTACAACACCGAGGTCATGGCTGATGAGCAGGTTGGCCATGCGCCGTTGCTGGCGCTGCTCGTCGAGCAACGCCATGATCTGCGCCTGGATGGTGACATCAAGGGCTGTGGTTGGTTCATCGGCAATCAAGACCTCGGGATTGCAAGCCAGGGCCATGGCAATCATCACCCGTTGGCGCATGCCGCCGGAGAGCTGATGGGGATAATCGTGACAACGCTGTGCCGGCGAGGGGATACCGACTTGATGAAGCAGGTCGACGCTTTTCTGTTGGGCAGCTTTTCGATCCAGCCCCAAGTGGAGCTTCAGCACTTCTTCAAGTTGACTGCCGATGTTGAAGACCGGATTGAGTGCGGTCATAGGGTCCTGAAAAATCATGGCGATCCGGTTGCCGCGTACCCGGCGCATCTCTTCGTTGGACAGTTGCAGCAGGTCAACATCGCCAAAATAGATTTGTCCGGTGACAATACGCCCCGGTTGCGGTACCAGACGCAGAACCGACAGGGCGGTCATGGATTTGCCGCAGCCGGATTCACCGACCAAAGCCAGGGTCTGTCCGGCGGCAAGTGACAAGCTGACATCGCGCACCGCTTTGACGATGCCCTGGGTAGTGAAAAAGAAGGTGCTGAGCTGGTGGATGTGTAGTGTGTGTTGATCTGAGGACATTAAAACGCGCCATTTCGGATCGGCAGTTGGAAAGAAACCGTCGTGCCCTGACGGGGGATGCTGTGTACGTGAACCTCGCCGCCGTGTGCTTCCACCAGCTGCTTGACCAATGTCAATCCCAGGCCAAATCCCTGCGGTGCCGACTCCGACACATCGGCCCGATAAAAGCGGTCAAAAACCTGGCAGCACTCATCATCGCTCATGCCGATCCCCTCATCGGTGATTTTAATCTCGTAGCTGTTGCCGGTTTTGTTGCCGGTCAACGAGATCCGACCGCCGCCGGGAGAGAACTTTATGGCATTACTGATCAGGTTTTCCATGACCAGAACGATTTTGGACAGATCAATATACAGTAAACTGTCGGTTTGCTCGAACTGGTCGTGGAATTCACAGCGGGTTTGCTGGCTGTCACAAAAGGCTTCAATCTCGTTGATGAGGGTCTGGGCTTTAACGTCGCTCTTTTCCAAGCGAACCTCACGACCCGACTCAACCCGGCTGATGTCGAGAAGGTTGTCGATCAGCTTGTTGAGTTGCCAGGCTTTGTCGTGAATGTAAGCGAGAAATTCCTGTTGCTCATCGTTGGATAACTGGTCCTGGCTCATCAGCAGTTCCGAATAGCCGGTAATCGCAGTGATCGGTGTTTTCAGATTGTGTGTTGCCGTGGAGAGAAACTCCGATTTCATCCGGTCGATACGGTGTTCTTCGGTATTGTCGTGGAGCAGCAGGACGATTTCGCCACTGCAACGTTGATCGTTGTGGACCGCTGCAGTGCGTGCATGAACGGTGCGTAAACTGCCATCTTGGGTGTTGAGTTTGATCTGAGCGCTGTGACCAATGTTGCCGGGCTTAAGAAAATTGCTGTGATCCTCGACGCTGGCCTGTTGCAAAATGGCGGTCAGAGTCTGGCCGATCAGGTTTGCTGCCGGGATATCCAGAAGCTCTTCCGCAGCCGGATTTACCAGTTCGACACGACCATCACTATCGGTGACCAACAATCCATCACTGATGGAGGTGATGATGTCGTCGGTGCGCTCTTTTTCCTGCTGTAAAAAGGTGCCTGCTTCCTGCTGGGCAATGAGCAGGCGGCGGTTGCGGGTCAGATACATACCAATCAGGGCACCACTGAGACCGCCGAAAAGCACCGGTACGGTAAAACCGGCCGGTTTCATCGGGTAGCCCGCCATGGCCTTTTGGATGGCGGAGAATAAACACAGTGTTACGCTGCCGGAAAGAATACTGTAAGTGAGTTCAACGCGGGAAAAACTGTGTAGAGCTGAGGAGGTATTGCCGGTAAGCAAAATGGTGCGGCGATAAAGAATAAATAAAGTGGCACCGACTAGGCCCCCCACCAGTGCTGGGATGGCATAGCCGAGAATCAAATGGGGATAGCCGACCACGGTTTTCTGGGTGAAAGATAGAAAACTCAGTGTGATGGCACCGACCAGAAATGACGCCAGAACTTTAATGATGTCGAAGATGGGATGCATGTGTTCTTCCTGGCGATAAAATAGATCAATTCGTGCGTTATTGTATGTGGACATTATGCAATAAAGTCTTTGATTTGACAAAGGGGCATTTGATTTTTGCCCTGATTGGAACACGGCTGCTCGTCCCAAGTTCCGATCGTGGAGGTGTGGCGTTTCTTTTTTCTGTCTTCTGAGTATGGAGAGCGATGCCATGACCGAGCGAGAGAAGGGCGGTGGGTTCGACAGCAACGTATTCCGCCAGCGATGATGGAGCGGACTGACATCTCCGGCGGTAAACATGTCTTCAACGCCTCTGGGAAAAAGCCCGAATCTCATCTTGGAGTCAGACGGTGAACATGCTAGACTCTGGACCTTTTTATATCTGTCAACTGTTTCTGCAAAGGTCTGGAAGACACCTTATGGCGCGTGAAAAAACAACTGATGAGTTTCCTCTTGAGTGGCTGTGCGAAGAAAGCGGCTTAGCTTCATGGCAAGTGCAAAACTGCACGACCCTGCTGACCGGCGGGGCCACGGTGCCGTTTATCGCCCGCTACCGCAAAGAACAGACCGGCGAACTTGATGAAGTGAAGATCCGTCAGCTCCAGGAACGGCTTCAGTATTATCATGAGTTGGCGCAGCGCAAACAGACGATTTTGAACACCATTGAAGAGTCGGGTAAGCTCAGTGATGAATTGCGTGGTCGCATTGCCCAGGTGCGCGATAAAGCAGTTTTGGAGGATTTATACCTGCCTTACAAGCCACGGCGACGGACCCGCGCCACCATGGCTCGTGAACGAGGATTGGAACCTTTAGCTCTGAGTCTGGTTCGTGGTGAAATGGCGTGGTCGGCCATTGAACAGTTGGCCGATCAACTGGCCGACCAACATGATGAGCTGGCCGATGGTGCCGCTGCTCTGAAGGGGGCCGGAGATATCCTCGCTGAGCAGATCAATGAACAGGCGGTGATTCGTGCCCGGGTGCGTCATCTGACGTGGCAGCATGGGGTGCTGGTCAGTCGGGTTGCGGCGAACTATGCCAATAAACCCAGTAAATACGAAAGTTATTATGAGGCCAGTGAACCGTTAAAACAGATCCCCTCCCATCGCATGTTGGCTTTGCGGCGTGGCGAAGGGGAAGAGGTGTTGCGCCTGACATTGGAAACGCCGCGCGATGAGATTCTCAAGGAGATAGCGCGCCTGTTTGCGGCGCCACGTCGCTCGCCATGGCAGGAGTTTTTTACCTCTGTCGTTGCTGATGCCTATGATCGCCTGCTGGCGCCGTCCATTGAAGTCGAGTTACGCCTCGAAGCCAAGAAGATCGCTGAAGAGGCCGCGATAGCCGTGTTTGCCGACAATTTGCGTCATGTTTTGCTGGCTCCGGCGGCCGGTGAAGTGGTGGTGCTCGGTATTGATCCCGGTTTGCGCACCGGATCCAAGTTGGCAGTGGTCAGCGCGACGGGGGCGTTTCTCGATCATGTGACCATCTATCCGCATACCCAGAAAGCACAGCAGCCACAGTTCTCCCGCCAGATCAGCGCCTTGATCGAAAAATATGCCGTCGAGATGGTGGCGGTGGGTAATGGTACCGGCGGACGCGAGATGGAGCAGTTTGTCCGTCAGTCTCTGCGCGACTATGATCACAGTTGCCCGGTGGTGATGGTCAATGAGGCGGGTGCCAGCGTGTATTCCGCTTCGGAAATCGCCCGGGAGGAATTTCCTGATCTGGATATCACCGTGCGCGGAGCTATCTCAATTGCCCGGCGTCTGCAAGACCCGCTGGCGGAACTGGTTAAGATCGATCCCAAAAGCATCGGCGTTGGTCAGTATCAGCACGATGTCAATCAGCGCGCCTTAAAACAGGCGCTTGATGCGGTGGTGGAAAGTTGTGTCAACTATGTTGGGGGGGATTTGAACACGGCCTCGGCGGCGTTGCTCGGCTATGTGTCCGGCATCGGACCGACTCTGGCCAAGGCCATTGCCCGAGAGCGCGATCAGCGTGGCGGGTTTGTCCGGCGTTGCGATCTGCTTGATGTTCCGCGCCTCGGCGCCAAGGCCTATGAACAGGCTGCCGGTTTCCTGCGGGTGAAGGGCGCTCATCCGCTGGATAACAGTGCTGTGCATCCGGAAAACTATGCCCTGGTGGAACAGATGGCCGCTGACCTGGCCATGGATGTGGCGAGCTTGATCGGTGCTGCTGACAAGATTAAACGGCTTGATCTGCAACGCTATGTTTGTGATGAGGTTGGTTTGCCGACGCTCAGGGACATTCGTGATGAGCTGCTCAAGCCCGGCCGCGACCCGCGACGTCAGTTTGAAACCGCCAGCTTTCGTGACGATGTTCAGGAGATGAGCGATCTGCAGCCCGGCATGGTGTTGCAAGGCAGTGTCACCAATGTTGCGGCTTTTGGCGCCTTTGTCGATATTGGTGTACATCAGGACGGTCTGGTCCACATCAGTGAGTTGGCGGATCGCTTCGTGAAAAATCCGGCGGAAATTGTCAAGGTTGGCCAGGTGGTTCATGTTAAAGTGTTATCTGTTGACACCACGCGCAAAAGAATTTCGTTGTCGATCAAGCAAGCAGGGGCGTCGGCTTGATGCGGCGAGTCGGGATAGAGTTATGATGGAACAGGTCGATCTTCATACCCACAGTTGTTGTTCGGACGGAGCATTTACGCCGCAGCAGCTGATCGAGAAAGCTGCACAAAACCATGTGGTTGCCATGGCGTTGTGTGACCATGACAATATTGACGGTGTCGAACCGGCGCGTCAGGCCGGCCATCAGCGTGGCATTGATGTCATCAGCGGTGTCGAGCTGTCCTGTGTATGGAAAGAGTTCGAGGATATTCACCTGCTTGGCTATGGTTTTGATCCACGCCATCCGCGTCTCATTGAGGAACTGAGCGAGTTTCAACAGTTTCGCCGTCAGCGCAATGCTCTGATTGTTGACAAAATCAACGAACGTCTCCAACAGCGCGGCTTGCAGCCGATTTGCTATGAAAAGGTTGCCGAGCGTGCCGGTGGGACCATTGGTCGGCCACATATTGCCATGGAGTTGATGGCAGCCGGTTATGCCAAGACCGTAGAGGAGGCGTTTGTCAAATACCTGTCGCCGTGCAACATCGCCAAAAAATTCTTCCCGGTGGATGAGGCGATGGCCCTGATCCACGAAGCCGGAGGCGTGGCGGTGCTGGCGCACCCGCCCTATATCTCACGTGACCCTGATGTGATGACAACCTTGTTGGATGATCTGACCGCTCTGGGGTTGCAAGGGGTAGAGGTCTATAATAACGGAGCCAATTGTGACGAGATTGAATGGTATCTGACTCAGATTCGGCTGCGCGGGTTGTTTGCCACCGGCGGTTCTGATTTTCACGGCATTGAGGATGGTGGTGCCGAACTGGGGAAAATAAGAGCAATAGGCTCCATACCATATAACTGTTACACCACGTTGCGTGAGGTGTTGTCCTCGCACGACGACCAATAGATCTTCGCCATCGGAAGGCCCAGATGGGGGCTTGCGGTGATTTTTAAACCCGAACCACAGGAAGGAAGGCAACTGATGAGTGTTGCAAAACCAGGTCAACGCGTCAAAGTGCACTACACCGGAACCTACGATGACGGCGAACAATTTGATTCGTCTCAGGGTAAGGATCCTCTGGAGTTTACCTTAGGTGCGTCCCAGGTGATTCCCGGATTCGAGAAAGCCGTGTCTGGAATGGCTGTTGATGAAAAGAAAGATATTCGCATTGAGGCTGCCGATGCCTATGGCGAATACGACGAAGAGCAGCGTGCTGCGGTTGACCGTTCCATGTTGCCCGCTGACCTGGACGTGGAAGTGGGCATGCAACTGCAGGCGCAAACCCAGGAAGGCGTTCCTCTGGTGGTCACTGTTGCCGCCATTGATGGTGACCAGATCACCCTGGATGGTAATCATCCCATGGCCGGAAAAGCCCTGAACTTTTCCTTGCATCTTGTCGAGATCGCTGACGGCGAATAATTGACGAGATTTTTGCAGGCACAGTTTTGAAAAATGCGATTTTCAAAACCTCACGAAACAACCGGGTTGTAAACTGACCCGGTTGTTTTGATTGCCCATCCCTGGGCCCCATGAGCCTCCTTGCAAAGGCTCTCTCTATTTAGGTCAAAGGACACACGAAACATGGCTGGTGAGCTGAATTTTTTTGCGACCGCTTCCAAGGGGTTGGAACCCCTTCTGGCTGAAGAGCTGGAGACACTTCAGGCGCAGGATGTCCGACAGGTGCGTGGTGGCGTACGTTTCAATGGCTCACTGGAGACCGCCTATCGGGTGTGCCTGTGGTCGCGTCTGGCCGGTCGTGTGTTGTTGCCGGTGGTGGAAACTCCCGTGACCGACAGCGAATCACTGTATCGCGCGGTGGCCGCCTTTGCCTGGGAAGAGCATTTCGATGTGTCCAATACCTTTGCCGTTGATTGTAATCTGGCCAGTTCGCAATTGACCCATTCGCGCTATGCGGCATTGAAAACCAAAGACGCCGTGGTGGATCGTTTTCGCGATCACTGCGGCGTTCGGCCGGATGTCGTCGTTGATCAGCCGGATTGGCGTCTCAATGTCTGGATTCTTAAAGATGTGCTGACGCTGAGTCTGGATCTGTCCGGCGACAGTCTGCACCGCCGTGGCTATCGGACGCAGGGCGGCAAGGCGCCGCTGAAAGAGCATCTGGCTGCCGCGTTGTTGTTGCGTGCCGGTTGGCCGCAGAAGGCAGCGGTTGGGGCTCCATTGGTTGATCCCATGTGTGGTTCCGGGACTCTGGTACTGGAAGCGGCGTTGATGGCCGGCGATTGTGCACCAGGGCTGAAGCGTGACTATATGGGCTTTCTGCACTGGCGGCAGCACGATGCCGATCTGTGGAATCGCCTGCGCGATGAGGCTGTACAGCGTCGTGAGCAGGGTTTGCAGACAGTGCCGCGTCTGGTGGGCTATGATCAGAATCCGTCAGCGATCAAGAACGCCTGGGATAATGCCGCCAATGCCGGGTTACAGGATAAGGTCCATTTTGAGCGCCGTGAGCTGTCCAGTTTTGGTGATGAGCCGATCAGTGCGCAACCCGGATTGATCATCACCAATCCGCCGTACGGAGAACGGTTGGGCGAGGTGGAGGAGCTGATGGGACTGTACCAGCTCCTCGGGCAACGGGTGCGTGAACATTTTTTGCACTGGCAGCTCAGTGTGTTTACCAGCGGAAACCAGTTTGGTCATCAGTTGGAGATGCGTGCCCGTAAAAAACATCAGTTTTTCAATGGAGCGCTCAAATGTCAGTTACTCCATTTTGAGGTTGAACCGGAGCATTTTTACCGGGAGACCGTCTCGTTGCCGCATGGCCTGGCCGAAGTGGAGGAGCTCAGCGATGGTGCCGAGATGTTCGTCAATCGGTTGCGTAAGAACCTTAAAAAATTGCGACGTTGGGCCAAGCGTCAACACGTGACCTGTTATCGGGTTTACGATGCCGACCTTCCCGATTACGCCGTCGCCATTGATCTGTATGAGGGGGCGGCCCACGTTCAGGAGTATCAGGCGCCGTCCACTGTGGATACACGCCAGGCAAGACGACGGTTGCGGGAGATTATCACCGTCCTGCCGGATGAACTGGGCATTGCTGCCGACCAGGTTTATGTCAAAACCCGTAAGCGTCAGCGGGGATCCGAGCAATACGAACGCCAGGCCGAGCAAGGCTCCTTTTTTGAGATCAGTGAAGGGGGTAATTGGTTCCTGGTGAATCTGTCCGACTACCTGGACACCGGACTGTTTCTCGACCATCGCCAGACCCGTGAACTGATCCGCTCGTTAACACAGGGCAAGCACTTTCTCAATTTGTTTGCCTATACCGCCAGTGTCAGTGTTTATGCGGCGGATGGCGGAGCGCGCTCGACAACCTCTGTCGATATGTCGACCACCTATACCGAATGGGCGCGAAAAAATCTGAAAATTAATGGCTTTGACGGTCCGCAGCATCAAGTGATTCGGGCTGACTGCCTGCAATGGATCAAAGAGTGCAATGAAAAATATGATGTGATCTTTCTCGACCCGCCGACTTTTTCAAATTCTAAAAAGATGGCTGGCAATTTTGACATCCAACGCGATCATGTTGATTTGATTTATTCTGTCGCTGATCTGTTGACGCCCGGCGGTGTTTTGATTTTCTCAAATAATCTGCGTAACTTTAAGATGGACCGTGATCAGCTGGCCGATCTGGTGATTGAAGATATTACCCGACAGACCATTCCCGAGGATTTTTCCCGACGTCGCAATATCCATAACTGTTGGAAGATTGAATGGCGTTGATCACCGTGCTAGAAAGAGGATGAGTTGACATGAAAGATGCCGTGGAGCAGGTGTTGGAACGGATGACCCTTGATTTTGTCGGTCAGGCGCGTCATAAAATATCCCCCGTTGCCCTTTTTGCCATAGACGATGCCGTCTTGCTGGATATTCGGACCGAACCGGAGCAGCAGACTTTGCCGCTGGGGTTTGTTTATCATGCCGAGGTGATCCATATCCCTCTTGATCAGATTCCGTCACGATTTGCCGAACTGCCTCAAAATCGGCTGATCGGTATTTTTTGTCCCCATGGCGTACGTGCGGCTATGAGTTACCTGTACCTGCAATCTAAGGGGTACGATCAGGTTTTTGTTCTTGATGGCGGTTATGCCGCCCTTGCTGAAGAGGCGCGCCCCGGTAGTGTGTTAAAACGCTGTACCCAATCATCGCAGCAGGACTGACCCTCTGCTACGGTATTGAGCAATCCTGTAATCAATCCTGTAATGGATATGTGACAAAATGATATTGTATGCCCGACTAATTAGAAATTAATCTTTTCTTTTCGGGTGTGTTTAGATATGTTGATATAAATTTATTGCTCGATAGGAGAATGTCATGGCTGCTGAGAAAAAACGCCAAATTGCCCCAAATGTGAAAATGGCCAAAGTTCTGAAGGTTGCACGAGAACTTTTCGTTGAGAAGGGTTATTACAACGTGTCTATCCCGGCCATTGTCAAAGCCTCTGGAGTCAGCACCGGAGCCATTTACAGCTATTTTGCCAACAAGGAAACCCTGGCGCGGCGGATCCATGAAGATACGCTGGCCGATTTTCAGGAAATGTTCAATGAGCGGCTGGTGGGCGCCGCAACGATCCAGGACAAACTCAAAGCGTTTGCCGAGCTGTGTTTTGATATCGCTGAGTCGGACCCGGTGATGATGGAATATATGCTCTATATGAAACACACCGAATTTATGACTGACACCTCCCCAATCTGTTTTACCGAACCCTTCAAGTTGGTACGGAACTATATCGAGCAAGGTATGAATGAAGGTATTATTCGCAAACAGGACCTCTTTGTTGCCGCCATTTGTTACACCGGGGTCGTCTTGCGTGCCGTTGAATTGCGTCTGCTGTGTGTCGTCAATCGCCCTTTGCAAGAAATTTCCGACGACCTCGTGGCCAACGCCTGGGCTGCGATTAAAGCCTAACTGCTTTTGTTGTTTATGCATGTGCCTTATGGGAGGCTGTGCTGACCATAGGGCCAAGCAAAGCAATGTTTTTGCCTCGAAAAGAATGTTCTTTCTTGGTGGCTTTGTGTTATCATTCGTCGCAATTGTTCAACTGATTCTTCATTAGCCTTCAGCAACGTAGGTTGCTGAAGGGGTTCATAGTGTAAACATGATATATGGATGGATCGAATGTTCGTTTTATTAACAGGGAAGGAGGTTTATTAGGAGTCGGTTTTAGATCGTACTGAAAAGTAGGTGTTTGAGTTTTCGTTATCTAATGTGGAGGCAGTATGATTCGAAGAGTTTTTAAACACGCAAAAAGTCATGTTTTTCTATTCACAGCAATTGTTTTGTCCTGTTTTGTCTTGACTGCTTGTGGCGGCGGCGGTGGAGGTGGTGACAGTTATGACGAGCCAGAGGCTCAACCAACGACGCCGATTACTGGTCAGGTTGACAATGTTCTGATTGATGCACCGACGCTTAAAGCCTGGCTGGACGCCGGCTTGGTTAATTCGGATGCTTTTGAGAATGTCGTTATCTTGCAACCCAACAGCTACAGTGGTGGCCATATCGCCGGAACTCAGGAGTGGGCGGCACCACGGGGGATTGACCGTATCGATGGTCCAGTCCTGAGTGGCAACATGGTTCTTGATGGCGAAGCCATGGATGATGCGATTCAGGCCGCCGGTATTAAGGCCGGAAGCACCATTGTTCTCGTTCCTACCGGCTATCCAGATACAACAACCGATCGCGCATACCTCATGTTCCGCTATTGGGGCTTTCCCAAGGAAAAAATCAAAGTACTCAACGGTGGTCTGCCGGCCTGGCAAGCCTATGGCTATGATGTCACAGAAGCTGCATCTCCGGTCGCAGCGTCAAATTTCAGTGTTGCCGATTTACCCGGCGGTCCGGATTTTGATGCCCGTGCTTCTTTGAGTGAAGCGATTGTCGGTGTGACGGAAGAAACCGTGGTTCCCTATAATACCTACGCAAATACATCCAATGTAACGACCGCCACTATCACTGAGACGTTGGATGGTTCCTACAATGGTGAAGCGGGCGATGGCGGTTATGTGATTTTCCAGGGCTTGATGTTTGATGGCGTTACGGACAACATGCTGGCTGGTCTGAGAACCACGACCACGATTGAGGGTACTGAGGTGACCGTCCTGAAGTCTGCCGATGAGATGCGTTCATTTCTCGTTGATGATCTGGGCGTTGATTTGTCCAAAACCATCATGACCTACTGCCGCGCCGGTAACCTGGCGTCCAGCGGTTTTGCTCCCATTGATATTGTTCTCGGTAGTGAAGTCGATGTCATGACCTATGATGGGTCCTGGAGCCAGTGGGGCAGTTTGACCACGGATGAAACTGTCGTCCCCAGCGCCGCTTATGTGCTGCCGGACGGTTATTCAGCGTGGGCTACGGATGTTTTAACCTCCGATGGTGCTGGAGGTGAACCGTTCTATCTTTATCCTGCTGATAACACGACAGCAATTCAGCAACCGTTCTTCTTTGATGCGCCCCTGAGTCCTTATGACGAGGGCGCCAATACCATTGAAGATGAGGACTATGAGTACTGGTATTACGGTGGTGATGAAGCCGGTGCACCCAGTGCTGGAGATGGCGGTGATGCTGGGGGCTGCTAAGTACGAGCGCGATAACTTGTCAAATGTTCGTCGCTGTATTGTGCAAACAACGGATAAAGGAGAAATGTTGTGAACATTATATCAAGAGTGTTGCTTACAGTTGCAGGCGTGGCAATGGTTGCCACATCGGCCTTTGCCGGACCGACCTGGACCTTTGGCCCAGACGATGAGGGCCTGTTAAAGCTTGATTACAAAGGGCAATTTCAGTTGGATTATCGCGATACCGGTTCGGGCTCAGACAATGATGACGATACCATGGAGTTTAATTTCCGTCGTAATCGCATCTCTTTGGTTGGTGCCTACGGCAATCTGGGTATTTACGTCCAGACCGAATACACCGAAGATGTCAATATCGGTCCATTTTCTGTGTCGGACGGTTCCGATAACGAGTTCCAGATGCTCGATGCCCAGATCCGTTATAAGTTCAATGATGCGTTTCGCGTCCGCGCAGGTAAATTCAAGTACAATTTAACGCGCGAAAATCTGGAGGCATGTGAAGCGCCGCTGACTTTGGACCGCTCGGTTCTCATCAGGGCACCATATGTCGCCACACGTGATAAAGGGGTGGCTGTTTGGGGGAATCTGTTTGACAACATTTTTCAATATCGTCTCGATGTCATGAATGGTCGCAATGACTCAGCATCCGCGCCTGATTCCAACTTCCGCTATACCGGACGCGCTCATGTCACGTTCCTTGATGGTGAGAAGGGCTATGGTTATAAAGGCACGTATATGGGTAAGAAAAAAGTGATTACCCTTGGTGCAGCGTATTCAGTTGAAGAAGATGTGGCTTATGGGGATTGCGCAAATGAAACAGATGCCGTGGATTACAAAGCGTGGACGGTTGATTTCTTTGCTGAGTATCCGATTGAGGGCGTGGGCACATTCACACTGTCCACAGCTTATGTCGATTATGACCTGGATGATGGCTACAAAGGGGCAGACCCCGATTCTGGTATCATCGGTGTCAATGGCGAAAAGAATGGTGGCTATACGAAGGTCGCGTATATGCTTCCTGAAACCCCGTTACAGTTTTTCTTCCGTGCTGAGAGCTGGTCGCTGGCTTATCTCGATGGTGTTTATGACCAGGAGATTGACTGGTACGGTGGTGGCCTCAACTATTACCTGCGTGGCCAGAATCTCAAGTTTACCCTGGAGTACTCAATGGTTGAGTTTGATGATGAGTCCGCGCAATACGAAGATTTTGACAGTTTGACTGCACAAGTTCAGGTGGTCTTTTAATGGATAGTCTTATTTGCTTGGAAACATAGGAGGATGCGAAGGTGTCTGCATTTGCAGGCACCTTCGTTTATGTTGTTAATGTAAAATTACTTTTATCGTGCGGTCACAGTGGATGGCGTGACCCTGTTTCACAGAGTGTGCGATGCCAGCACTGAAAGTAAGGTTCAATATGAGACTTCCCCTTAGATTGACAGTCTTTTTCGCCAGCGTTGTGGCTCTGTTTGTCCTGTTTTGGTATGTCGCAATTGTTCCCTATTATATCCGTCTTGAAGAACGAGAAGCACGCTATTCAGCAACGGTGGTAAAGCTCGCTTTTGAACGTGAGATTGCATCATTGAAGCAGTTGGTGATTGGTTTTGCCGCCGGTCTGGGAACCCAGGCCTCCCACGCAAATAATCCGCAATTCTGGCAAGAGTTTTTTACTCGGGATATGCTGACGGAAGGACAATTGGCGGCTGTTGCTGTTCTTGGTCCAGATGGTCGTTGCCAATTCAGCCTGTTTGCCGATAGTACTATGGAAGATCCCGTCGGTTCGCTCAGCTCAAAAATCAATGATGGCGGTTTGAAGGAGATCAGAAATTACCGTTCCCCGCTCGCGGGTTATTTTGCAGATAAACAAAGCTGGTATCTGATCTCGGGGACAGATATCGTTTCGCCGTCGCAAGAATTACCGGATCGACGTTATTCCCTCCTTTTTTTTCGTGCTGTGGATAAAGCCTTTGTCTATAAATTATCACGACAATTTCGTTTTGAATTTAAGCTGAAATATCCCGTTGATTCAACAGGGCCTCATCCGGAACACCTTTCACCCTCTCAACCTGTCGTTGTTGAAAGAGGATCAGCAGATTTTTTGCATGTCTTCTTCAAGCTGGAAGATGTGAGTGAGCAGGACACCGCATTGGTGCAAATCATTTTTCCACGTGAGTACATTTTTCAATTGCGCCAAGGTAGTTTGATGCGTTTGACCTTCTTTGGAGCCGTTTTCTTTGTCATGGCCATTGTTTTGATGCTTATTGTGAGGGCCAGCGTAAAAAAGCCGTTCAAAGACCTTTCCACAGTGATTCATCATTTAAGAAAAGAGAATAAAGTTCGTCTTCCCACTGCGGATTTTGAAGGACGGGAAGTTGTCAGCCTGGTCTCAGAGTTTAATCTGTTGTTGGACGATCTTGAACAAAGCAAAATCCATCAGTTTTGTTCCGAGCAGAAATCTGATCTCATTCAACGGGTTGTTCCCAGTGCGATTTTTACCGTTAATGTAGATAAGGTTGTTACCAGCTGGAATAGGTGTGCCGAGCGACTTACCGGTTATCGGGCTGATGAGATGATTGGGAACGAGTGTTTTTTGTTCGCAGAAAAACCCTGCCAGGAAAATTGCGGGTTGTTCGACGACACGGTTCCCAAGCCCATTATGGCTCGTGAGTGCACGATTCGTCGCAAAGATGGTAAACTCATTGAGATCAGTAAAAATGTTGATTTTTTAAAAGATACCCAAGGGCGAGTTATCGGCGGAATTGAGTGCTTTGAAGATATCTCTGATCGTAAATCTTCCGAACAGGCGTTGCAGTGGGAACTGGCGTTGAACATTCGTTTGGCCAGCCTGTCGCGCTCCATTATTCATGCTCCGAGCAATGTGGAGAAAATTGCCGATGAACTGCTGGACCATGCCCGTAATCTAACCAACAGCCCCCACGGTTTTGTCGCAATGCGACGGGCGGACGGTCCGCAACGTTTTCTGGCACAGACCCCCTTGTTTTCAGAATACTTGCAAAGTCGACAGTCGTCTGATTCCTTTGTGTCTGAGAATCGGCACTCTCTGTTGAACTGTGTCTATCACTATCGCGATCATGTGTGTTTTAACGATCTGGACTCACTTGAGGTCGTGTCGTTTGTTGAAGGAGCAAACGAAAAAATTAACCATTTCCTTGCTCTGCCTATTTTTGACGGTGATGAGCACCTTTTTGGGCAGCTTGCGCTGGCTAACAAAAGCGGCGGATACACGGACCATGACCGCCAGGCTGTTGAGCAACTTGTTGAATTGTTCACCGTTGTTCTTCTTGATTAACATGGTTGATTTGTTGTTTCTGCAACGGTGCGTTGTGTTCTTTGCTCCACGTATCGGTTCTTTGTGGCATCGGCGCTAAAACGTGCTGATCCTAGGTGTAAGTGCTCAACGCTTTGGGAAAGAGTGGCCTTCCTGAAGCCTTAACGCATCCCTTCTGTTGGTAAAATCCTGCTTAGTTATCTCGACGCTTTTCTTTTTACCTCCGGCGATGATCAATCTGTGACGATGTTTTCTTATGCTGTAAATGTGTAAAAAACTTTATGGGTTCTATGTTTACATCTCCTGCTTGTTCTTTGCTCACGATGACGAGAGTTGCTACGGGGTATCATTTTCATCATTTGACTGCACAAAGTATGACTACCAGAGTTACCTATTAGCATACCTTATAGGCAATTAAGTGTTTGTTATGGTTGGTGGTTTTTAGTTTTTTGTGTAGAAAAGAATGTTCCTTCGAATTGATTTTGTGCTATCCTTCTGCGTAATTGTTAGCCGGTACTTCATTAACTAATAGACAAGTTGTTGTTAGTTCAGGTTGATTCTCTTTCCGCTATATATGGTGGATTGAATGTTCATTTTATTATGTCTGAAGGGAAAGGAGGCTAATCAGGAGGGCTTTAGACAGAGTAAGACGTATTCCAATTTTTCGTTATCTATGTGGAGGCAGTATGATTCGAAAGGTGTTCAAACACACTAAAGACAATGTTGTTCTTTTGGCAGCAGTAGTTCTATCCTGCTTTATTCTGACCGCCTGTGGTGGCGGTGGTGGCGGTTCTGATAGCTACGATAAAGCGACAACTGTAACAAATGATCCTGTTGAAGAGCTTGCGAATACAAGTGTTTTGATTACGCCGGAAATCCTGAAAGGATGGATGGATGCAGGGCTGGTAAACAACGAGGACAGTTTTAATGGTCGTGTTGTTATTTTGAGTCTTGAAGCAACTTCCGAAACTGTTGAGGGGGAAGTTGTTACAGAAGCATACCCTTCAACGCATATCCCTGGCGCATTCCCTTGGGGTAGCGTTCAATCCCAGACACGATTAGATGGATTGGCTGAAGCGCCGTATATGGTTGTGGATGGCCCCACTATGGATAGTATTTTAGAGCGTTGCGGCATTGACGAGAATACGACGATTGTTCTCACTTACGCAGGTAGCGGTGTTATGAGCGCGACTCGTGATTACGGTTATCTTCGTTGTTGGGGTTTTCCCAAACCCCGTCAAAGTGTTAATGGGTGATATGC
>NZ_AAEW02000023.1:37837-38494 GCF_000167355.1 Desulfuromonas acetoxidans DSM 684 | reverse complement strand
CTAAGGTAATAAGGAGATTAGAGCAGGGAGAGGTCTTAGAAAATAAAAGGAAAGGACCCTGTGATTTAAGTGGATGTGTTTGGAGAGAAAAAGAAAATATATGTGTGGCCAATTGGCCATTTCTTAGCGTCTTGGGAGAAGAGCCCCGGGGGAAAGGCGTATAAAGAGAGATTTTTTCAGGGGGCGAAGGGGGAATTGAATTTTAGGCCCCCCCTGTATTATTCTAGAGGCCGGTTAAAAAAGCGGAAAATTTAAAGGGATTTGGTTTTTAAAGAGGAAAACGGCCGGGAGAAATGGTTTAAAGGAGCCGTTTGATTGGGGCCGGTTTTTATAATCGGAGAATTGGGTGGGGAAAACGACGGATTATATTTTATGGGCAAAGAAAAGGGATAGGGGGAAATTGGATCGACAAATTCGGCATCTGGACAAAACGGGATTGGGATAATGCGGGGATCATGGACCCGGGTCAGTCAGGCCGCGGTGGGGAAAGGGCGGGGTTTCTGATCGGTTGGCACCGTCACCGTGGAGAACGAAGAGGGGGTGACGAGAAGGTTTTGTCCTTTGTCGGTGTCGATGAAATCGATTCGGCACGAGACGGAATCAGGCTGGGTTTCACCCATGGGGGCGGGCTTTGCTGGGCAGCAGTGAAGGTGATGC
>NZ_AAEW02000023.1:0-37821 GCF_000167355.1 Desulfuromonas acetoxidans DSM 684 | reverse complement strand
CCGGCCGGGGACAAAGAATATGAAGTTGTCGAGGTTGCCTACGTTGCAATGGATTGAATGCCTTTTGACATTTCTCTTAAAAAACCTGTCGGGCAACGGTTGACTTTGTTCTGGTGGGTACTTATCTTCAGTGCCGTTAATTCTTTTATTTCCAACCAGGAGGTTTACGTTCCATGTCGGATAACAAACACACCTTTAAGGCCGAGGTGAATAAAGTCCTCGACCTGATGATCCATTCGCTGTACTCCAACAAAGAGATTTTCCTGCGTGAGCTCATTTCCAACGGCCTCTGATGCCATTGACAAGGCGCGTTATGAGTCGCTGACCGATGCATCTATTGCCGAAGGTGGTGACGAATGGAAAGTTGAGCTGATTGCCGATAAAGAGGCCGGTACACTGACCATTCGCGACAACGGCATCGGCATGACTCGTGATGAGGCGGTTGAGGCTCTGGGCACCATTGCTCATTCCGGCACCAAAGAGTTTATCAAATTGCTCGAAAGCCGTGAGGTTGAGAATAATCCGGAACTGATCGGTCAGTTTGGTGTTGGGTTCTATTCCTCCTTTATGGTTGCCGACCAGGTCACGGTGATCACCCGCAAAGCTGGGGCTGATGCCAACCATGCCGTGGTGTGGAAGTCGGATGCCGATGGCACTTACACTCTGGAAGACGGGGAAAAGGACGGCAAAGGCACCGACGTGATCCTCAAGCTCAAGGAAGACGAGACCTCGTATCTCGAAGAGTGGGAACTGCGTAAAATCGTCAAGCAGTACTCCGACTTCATTGAGTATCCCATTGTCATGGAAGTGACCCGGACCACACCGGATCCGGAAGACGAAGAAAAATCCGTCACCGAAACCAAAGAAGAGACCCTGAACTCGCAAAAAGCCATCTGGCTGAAAAGTAAGGATGAGATCAGCGACGAAGAGTACAATGAGTTTTACAAGCACCTTTCTCATGATTTTACCGATCCGGCCAAGGTGATTCACTACCGGGCAGAAGGAACTACCGAGTTTTCCGCGTTGTTATACCTGCCGGAAAAACGTCCCTACGATATTTTCTATCAAGATTACAAAATCGGTCCGGCCTTGTATGTACGCCGGGTGCAGATTATGGATCACTGTGAAGCGATGTTGCCCACCTATCTGCGCTTTGTCAAAGGTGTGGTCGAGTCGTCAGATCTGCCGCTGAATGTCAGCCGTGAGATGCTTCAGGAGAACAAGGTGGTCAATGTCATCAAGAAAAACCTGATCAAAAAGGTTCTTGATACCTTGGGTCAAATGAAGAAGAACGACCTGGAAGCTTACGAGAAATTCTACGCCGAGTTCGGCCGAATCCTCAAAGAGGGCATTCATCACGACTTTGAGCGTAAGGAGACCATTGCCGACCTGTTGCTGTTTGAATCCACCACAACGGAGCCGGGTAAAACCACCACTCTGGCCGATTACATTGAGCGGATGGGCGAGGATCAGAAGGAAATCTATTACATTACCGGCAGTGACCGGGCCAGTGCCGAAGCGTCTCCCTACCTTGAAGTGTTCAAGGAGAAGGGCCTTGAAGTTCTGATCATGACCGACGATTTTGACGACATCATCATCTCCGGTCTCGGTTCCTACCAGGAAAAACCGTTCCAGTCGGCTATCAAGGGCGATCTCGATCTTGGAGAAACCGACAAAGAAGAGCAGAAAAAGACGTTTGGCGATCTGCTTGAACTGATGAAAGAGGAACTGAAGGATGTTGTTTCCGATGTTCGTATTTCAGGACGCCTGAAGGATTCAGCAGTATGTCTGGTTGCCGGTGAGCATGACCTTGATCCGAAAATGGCTAAAATGTTTGAAGCCATGGGCCAGGATGTGCCGCAAGGTCAACGGGTTCTCGAAGTGAACCCCGGCCATGATCTGATTGGGCGCATGAAGGAAGCGTTTGCTGAAAACAGTGGCAGCGAACAACTTAAAGAGTATGTTGGTCTGCTCTATGACCAAGCCCTGTTGCTCGAAGGAGATAAGCCCCGTGATCCGGTGGCCTTTTCCCGAGCCTTGTCCAAGTTGATGGCTCAAGGTGTTTCGATGTAATGATTGAGGCTTTTTAAAAAGGCTCAATAGACAAATGATAGAGACACAAAAAAACCGGCCCCATGGCCGGTTTTTTTGTGCTTAATCAATGGGAGTATCGACCGTTTACCAGTTTTCCCCCAGCAGTTCAAAGTGCGCCTGAGGATGGATACAGGCCGGGCACAAATGGGGAGCTTCGGTACCTTCGTGGAGATAGCCACAGTTACGGCAGCGCCAGACCACGCTTTCACCGCGTTTGAACACTTGGCCGCTTTCCAGATTGGCCAGCAGGTCGCGATAACGTTTTTCATGTTGCTTCTCGGCAACGCAGATGGCGCGATAAGCGGCAGCAATTTCCGGAAACCCTTCTTGTTGGGCAACATCGGCAAAGGCGGGATAGAGTTCAGTATGTTCCTCGTTTTCACCCGTTGCAGCGGCCAGCAGATTTTCTGCTGTGGTGCCCATACGTCCGGCAGGATACATGGCGGTGATTTCAAGATCGCCACCTTCGAGGAATTTAAAGAAACGCTTGGCGTGTTCCTTTTCCTGATCTGCTGTTTCGGCAAAGACATCGGAAATCTGAACAAAGCCCTCTTTTTTGGCAATGCTGGAGAAATAGGTGTAGCGAGTGCGAGCTTGGCTCTCACCAGCGAAGGATTTCAGAAGGTTTTTTTCAGTATCCGTTCCTTTGACGCTTTTCGACATGATGTTCTCCTTGTGGTTTAAGTGGGTATTATCGCCATAATGGCTGCTTGTTGATGGTCTCCTCTTTTTGGGTGTACTGAAACACAGAGGATGTAGAAACGACCTGACTATTCTATGGTCACGTTGGATTTAGATAAGAAGTCCACATATAAACGAACTTAGCATGGCTTAAAAGTGCAAAGAAATGCTATTAGGTCCAGTTAATAATGTTCGCCAAGTCGTGCGCTGATGTGTGCTTTTATCGCGAATAAATGCTAATGGGTCGACTGACAGTCACGGCAGATACCGTGAAGAATAAGACTGCGTCTTTCAACATGTCCCCAATTGCTCAGTTCTTCCGGTAATTCGGATTCATCTACCACCGGCCAGTCAAAATCGACAATCCGGCCACAACGCGCACAGATAACATGGTGGTGCTTGCTCAGGTCTGCTTCAAAATGGGCCTGACTTTCTGTGGTATCGACTTTATGGATCAATCCATGTTCGGCCAGGGTGCCCAAAGTGCGGTAGACCGTATCAAGGGACAGGGTTGGCATTCGCTTTAACAGACGTTTGTGTAAGGTTTCTGCTGTCGGATGGTCTTTTGCCTTGGACAGTTCTTTGTAAATTTCAATGCGTTGTGGTGTGACGCGCAGATTTTTTTGGCGACAGGCCATTTCAAACGACTTGTTTTTTTCAGAGTGATGTAACATTGCAACTCCGCAAGTAGGAATAATTACGGATAAGCTTACTGTTTTAACGCGCAATGTCAAGGTAAAAACTCATTCAGCCAGCGCTGAATCGGCCGTGGTGCATCAGGCACCGTTCATCGAACCATGAACGGTGCCTGACCGGTTATTTGGCAGAAAAGCCGCTGTAAGTAACACCATGATTATTCTGATGGTCTTCAGAGGCGCTGAAGATGACGCGATAGATGTCAGCATCTTTAACGGTCCAAGAGGTGCTGAATTCACCGGTTTTTCCATTAAAGGGCAGATCTATCTGCCATGATTTTCCGGCATCATTGATGATGTAAGCAGCGACGGAAAACGTGTCACTTGGCCACAGGCTGTCTTTTTCAATCGGGCAACCGCACATCATAGTAACGAATGCTTTAAGTTGGATGGTTTCGCCGACCTCGACTTTCTGATTCGGCAAAGGAGCCTGAGCTTGAACCACCAAACCGTAGAACTCAAAGACAATGCCATCCTGGTCTAAGTGGTGACCTGGAATCAGCCAGACCGTTTTGCTTTGCGTGCTGGCGACTGTGCCGGCGACCAGCGGTCCTGCAACGGTAATTTCAATCTGAGTCGGTTCATCGATATCCAATGAGGTGGTAAACGCCGCTGCACCTCCTTCGCTGATCTGCTGGTTTCTGGAAACAGGTGTGGTAAGCAGAATATCCGTGTTGCCGGTTCCACCTGTAATCAGACCCTGATCAAGAAGCTGGTTGGTGAGGGTGTCGCGAATGGTGACGGCAACGCCCCCCATAGAGGTGCCGATAAATTTTGCGTCGTGCGCCTTCGCCCGGATTGTGACCTGGGTTTCAACTGCCCACAGAGAGGTGGTGATGAAGGATGTAACGATTAAGCACAGCGTAAAAATTTTAAAGAAACGCATGATCTCTTCCTTTCGATTGGTTAGCAACCGCTTATGGTATGAATCTTTTTTTAACCATAGCACGCGAAAGAATTTTTTCATGATTGAACTGAGTGGCATCAATGAATTGGATTGAGGTGTGGGGCAATACGAGCCCACAGAATCAGGACCAGAATCGACACAATCGTGGTCAGGCTACCATAGACCAGCACTGGGTAGCTCCACTGCAGCGTGACAAAGGCCATGCACAAGGCGCCGGAAATAAATTGGTAAAACACCAGAAATGAGGACGCAGATCCAACATCGGTTTTTACCAAACCGAGAATCATGTTGCCGCTGATTGGACGGCTGATACCGGTGCAAAAGGAGAAAAACGCCATGAAGACAAAGAAATAGAGGAAATGTTGAGACCCCAGTACCATGAGGCCAATTCCGGCGATCACACAGCCGTAAATCGACACTGTGATCACGGTTTTGTCACTAACCCATTTGACAATAAACGATGAAGAGAAAGCACCGCACATTGACGAAAGAGCGTTAAGACCAAACAGCAGGCTGAACATTTTTTCAGACAGGCCGTGAATGGTAATGTAGTAGATGGGAGAAAAGGCGATAAAGCCATAAAAAGGCAACACCAGAATACCCATACTGATACTGGCAAACATAAACTCTTTATTCCGGAAATGAACCGTGTAACGGGTCATCAACCGTTTGAGACTGATATTCAGTGGGTCAGCAAGAGACTCCTTAAAGGCAAAGGTCACGAGCAGGGTGATGCTGACCATGACACCCTGCATCACAAAGATAAAGCGCCAGTTGAAAAATTCCAGCAGCATGGCGCCGATAATTGGAGCCACCATGGGCGCTACGGCGACAATTGTCATAACATAGGCGATGGCCTGATGACGCTCTTTTCCAGTAAATCGGTCGCGAATGATGGCAAGAACAATCGCTGCCGGAGCCCCGGCACCCAAGCCCTGGAAAATCCGAAACAGAATAAGCATTTGCGCGGAACCCGCGCCGGCACATAGAAAAGATGTCACAACAAACAGGGAAAGCCCCCAGAGCAAGAGCGGCTTACGGCCATATTTATCCGACAATGAGCCGGAAATGAGAATGGACACACTGAAGGACGCAAACCATAACACGAGCGTCAGGTTGATCAGATCCTTGCCAACTCCCCAGGACGAAGCGATCTCAGGCAGGGCGGCCAGGTACATGTCTGTTGACAGGGGTGGTGTCGCTGCCAGCAAGGCAAGATAGGTAATGTAGAGCGCTTTATGCTGTTCAATCGAAGGTTTCATAGTGGCAGCTTTTATCAGATATGGAAAATAATAACAAGCAGGGTTTTTTGTGGGAGCGCGTATATAAGTGTTTGTGCGCTGTTTTGAACGCGATAATTTATCGTACGTTGTTACACGACGTCTGATGACGATTTCTTCTGTCGAGCCTGTTCGATGATAAGACGCCCCAGACTGCGGAAGACAAAGAAATGAAACGGCATGACACTGTACCAATACAGTCGTCCCCAGAGTCCTTCCGGATAAAAATAGGCCGTTTGAATCAGTTTGTCATCATCCATCACAAATTCCAGCCAACCTTTTCCTGGAAGTTTCATCTGCGCGACCAGCAGCAGTCGTTTGTCCGCTTCAATGTCGACCACTTTCCAGAAATCCAAGGCATCGCCAACCCGGAGAGCTTCTGGTTGTCGACGGCCTCGGCTCAGCCCGACTCCACCGAAAATTTTATCGATCAGGCCACGTATATGCCAGAGTGGATCGTAGGCGCCCCATCCGTTGCTACCGCCAATGGAACAAAAGCTTTCAAACACCTCGTGTTGCAGAGCCGGTTCAAAATAAAAGACCCGTCTGTCGCGCAGGACAGCCTTATTGATGGATTCTTTTCCCGAGATATCACAGGTTCCCTCTGCGCTGCTGTCACACCAGCGACTGAGCACTTGATTGTCCTCCATTTCCTGAAGCGCTCGTTGAAAGGCATCATCCAGCGCAACAGGATGAAGGGTGGGAAAATAGCGCTGAGCGTTATCGTTGCGTGCCAGTGTTTCCGATTTCAAGCCTTCAATCAACGCAGAAGCCACACTGTGTGGTACCGGCGTAAGCAAGGTCAGCCAGTAGGACGACAAGCGGGGACTGAGCAGAGGAACACAGATCAGATGACGCTGCAAGCCCATACTGTCTGCGGCTTGTTCCATTAGGCCACGAAAGTCAGTGGCCTGGGTGCCGATATCAATTTGCACATTGCCCTGAATCTCTACCGAGATGGCCTGTTCAAGATAAGAGAGTACGTCATCAACGGCAATCGGCTGGGTCTTGGTGGTGACCCAGCGCGGAGTTAACATGATGGGTAATTTTTGGGTCAGGTGATGGATGATCTCAAAACTGGCGCTGCCGGCACCAATGATTACTCCGGCACGAAACCACAGAGTCTGGATTTTTTCAGGCTCAGAACTGAGGACTTCTCCTGTTTCAATTCGGCTGAGCAGGTGTTCGCTGGCCGTCTCTTTATCTCCCAAACCACCCAGGTAAATAATCCGCTTAACCCCGGCACGAATACAGGCTTGGCGAAAATTGTCCGCACTTAACCGATCCCGCTCGGCGTAATCATGACCGCCGGCCATGGAATGGATCAGGTAAAATGCCACATCAACATCGGCCAGCGCCTGGTCAAGAGACGCTGTATTAAATGTATCTCCTTGAAGAACAGCCAGTTTTTTACGTACGTCAGGGCGAAGTTTATCAGGATTGCGCACCAGCAATCGCAGACTGAGTTCGCGTTGCTTCAATAGGCGGTCTTTAAGACGACGCCCAATGTAACCAGTGGCTCCGGTAATGAGTACAGTCCGCGGTTGCTGTGACATGGAGCCTCTCCTTTTTGCAGGATGTTGAAAACGTTCCATCCGGGGGCAAACACTTGAAACAACTGTCCTTGAGTTTAGTCGCTCATTCCCGAGTTGCACAACTTGTTCGACAGCCCCTCAAATATCATTGCCGGGAAACAGACGACTCAATGTCTGTGCCCGATAGTCAAAAATCTGCTGGAGCTTTTTTGCGACCAGACTCTGAGCCCATTGTCCAAATATACCGAATGGTAACTGATAATGCACGATGTCCGTCATTAATATCCCGGTGGCCGCTTGTTCAAAATGGTGCTGATGATGCCAGAATCGATAGGGTCCGCTACGTTGCTCATCGACAAAAAAGAATGGGGGCTCAACATGTGTAATTTCAGTCAGCCAGTGGCAACTGAAGTTTTTTAGAGGCGTGACACGGTATTCAATCAGCTGCCCTGCATAGGTTGATTCGGCCGGATGCGAACACATTGTCAGGTTAAGCCAGTCGGGTGTAATCGAGGGCAGGTTTTGAGGGTTTGAAAAGAAATGCCAACAGGCCTCAATTGTCAGCGGTAGATTTTGTTGTCTTTTCAGGATGTAGGTTTTCATTTTTTCACCACTATTTGATTTCTGTCCGTTTCACTGTCGCTGCTAGTAGCTTTTTCTAGTGTAAGTCTTGCTTCGTTTTTGTCTAGGACAAAAACGAAAATACATGTAATAGTTTACGTTATTTACTCGACAATAAATATTTTTTACTGCATGCAATTATTGCATTGTTTGCGGGTGGTTGTTTTTAATCCCATGAGTGGAGGACGAAATGGCATGGCAACGTGAAAAGTATCAGGAAACACTGGAAGGTTTGAGCGGTTTTTTTGAAGAACGTCTGGAACAAGACCCTCAAGGAACCTTGCAACAGGTTGAAGGGGAGTTGAAAGCCTTATATATCCGCCTGGATCAGGATTGGACAGGCCGCGGACCGGTCGGCGACACAGTGCAGACCGCAACAATTGCCGCTCTGGAGCGTGTGCGAGCACGGTGCCTGACCCGAATCGTTTCAAGGTGATCATCGTGATTGTTTTGCATATTCTGTGTTGTAGGTGACCTCGGTTTGAGTTTTTTTCGACAATAGCGTCTGTCTATTCGACATTTTTGTCGAATAGACAGACGCTATAAAAATGCCTTATCCATCATTCCTTTCTACGTTTCTGTCTCTTGAGTTGATCGCGCTCGACAAGAGATTGTTTTAATGAATAAGTTTTCCCCATAAATACTGCTCAGTTGCACAATCTGATTTTAAATCTTTTTTTGCGAAGATCTAAGGTGATTGATGCTTGGTCCGAGTTGCGACGTGTGTGGCATCTAATGGAATATTTTTTGCAAAATTTGAGTAAAAGGCCTCATCTCGTGAACTTAGGAGTGCGATATGCCATGTAAAACGACATCAAATAAGGAAGCAGGATTCAGTTTGATTGAGCTGCTCGTCGCTTTAACTGTTTTTGCCATTGGCTTGCTGGCGTTGGCGGGAATGCAAATTACGGCTATACAGGGCAATTCCTCTGCACACAGTTTAACCGCTTTAACCTCTTTAGCGGACGGCTTGATTGAAGAACTGTGGTCGCGTAATGGTGATAGTGATTTGTTGGTGGTGGCGACGGGAACTGTTGATTGGCCAACTGATTTTGATGCACCTGGAACGGCTCAGGAATGGACGATTGATGGAGCTGGTGATTGCACGGCAACATATCAAATTACTCCAAATTCTCCTATCGCCGGAGTCACCAGTATTGAGATAAATGTTCAATCTCCAGGCCGGAGTTTGTCCAAAACAGTTCTTAAAAGAACGTATTGACCAGCAGGGAGAGGCGGATGAAAAAACTACAGAATGATCAAGGTTTCTCATTGATCGAATTGCTGATGGTTGCGGTGATCCTCGGTTTGGTCATGACCGCAGTTTATAGCCTATATCTCAATTCCCAGAAAAACGCCTACCAGTCTGAAGAGATTGTGGATGCCCAACAGAATTTGCGGATAGCTATGGACACAATGATTACGGACATCCGTATGTCTGGTTTCTTAACCTCTTCTGCGCTCAATGCTGTGACCTCGGCTCCGACTTCTTTGGCAGGAGGTGCAACATTTACTCTTTCCGCACCTGTTTCATCTGGGATTTATTCCCGCTCTGTTGGAGATGTCTCAGTGAATAATGGGTCGACAGGTGTTGTGGAAGTCGACTCATTGATGGGAGCAAGTTTCGTCGAAGCTGACCCTGTTACCACGTTGATTATTGACCCGGTAACTCTTAACCAACGTGGAGAGTTGATTGTAACAAGTGTTGATGGTGATGATGATGAAAATCTCAACGTCAAAAATGAATCTGGTGCGAGTATAACCGTATCTAATCGAGATCTCTTATTACGAAGAGCTCCTGATGATGATAGTTACCCTGTAAGCATTGCTTATACTCTTGTGGACGACCCCGATAGTGACGATGCTGGACTCATGTTGTTGCAGCGAAGTGTCAATGGAAACACTGCCGCAACTGTTGCGGCCAGTATTACTTCAGTGGAATTGGCTTATTTGAACGGAGATGGGGAGGATAGTTCCGCTGCTCTTGACGAAATAACAGCAGTTTCACTCACAATTACAAGCAAAACTGAGGACAATAAAATTGCCGGCGATAAAAGCAGGCAGCTTAGAACCATTGTTAAAATTCGCAATATTGCAGGAGTCTAATATTATGTCTTCTCTAAAAAAGTTGATTGCCGCACAGGTGAATAATGAACGAGGTATCGCTCTTATTTTAACGATGTCGATGCTGGTGATTTTGACACTGCTTGGGGTGATGGTTTTGAATTCAACTGATACAGAACTGGCGATTACGTCGAATTATCGTATTTCAAGCGATGCGTTTACTGCGGCTGAAATGGCTTCAGAATATGCATCACAACAGGTTGTTAATACGCTTACGCCGGTTACGAATCTGGAAGATGATACGGCTCTCGCCGCCGTATTGCCCGCTGGGGTTGAATTATCTGGCACTGCTCGCAATGAAGTTGTCGCTTATACCGGAATGATTCCCTCTGCCATGATGGAATCAACGAGCACTGATGCCTATCAGAATAATATTTTTCGTACTGGAGCGACTGAAGAGGCTTCCGGAGAGGCTGCGTATTATCGTATTGCGGTAGAAAGCAATGCCCATGACCGCAGTTCTGCAAGAATTGAAAAACTCTTTGTTCACCGAGGTGGGCATGTCTATTAATCGCATGTTCACTCATGCCCTAGGAGGGTTGGGACGATGAAATTTAAAAATACATTAGGGCTGATGGTTCTGCTTGTTGTTTGTGTCGTTCAAGGTGCATGGGCTGTGCCGGACTATTATGAAGGTGATTCCGCAGTCTATATCGGTAGTGCTGCTTCTGGTGTGCGTCCCAACATTTTATTCATCATTGACAACAGTGGTGCTATGAAATCTTTGGGTAGTGTGGAGCCATACGATCCTTCTACGGATTATTCGACTCAGTTAGATGATACGGCAACGAATTATCCCCGTTTCCATGTTTATTTGCGCAATGTTGCCAATGAAAACACGACAAACTATCAAAGCACTAAATTTGATGTCGACGATATTGTCTGTGATGCGATAACCGATGTATCAGGAACTCTAGATGAGGATTATTATACCTATACGGGTGCCGAATTATTCGACAATTACAATGAGGACTTCACAGGGAATGGTTATGACGATGTAACCACCAATCAGCATCCACGCTATGCGTTAGAGCAAAATGGGTTTTGGTACGGTGCTTTGGACACCAAGGGGAAATGCCCGAGTAATGACAATCAATGGGAAAATTATTTTACCGGTAACTATCTTAATTATCTTCAAGCGAGTGCTATCACCTATACGTGGAGTCAATGGCTCGGTCTTGATCCCGATACCGAGCAACTAGGGGCTGTCGTTAATCCCAGTGGGACGTATATCTTGGATCCTTCTGATGATGACTACTATGACGTTGATGCCGGAAAGTGGGTGGATCCCAGTGGTGATAATAGTGAAGAAGAACTGGAGCTCCTTTTCAAATGTACCGATATTGAGGACGGTGCCTCGCCAAGCACAGAGCCTGATTGGACTGTCGGCTCCGATGGCTATTTCCCCGGAGCCGGAACGACGGTTATTCACGAGGGTGTGACTTGGACCTCCCTCGGCTCCGTTATGGATATGGTTCAATATCAGCTTGAAGAAGTGATTTTCGAACAGGTCTACGAAAAAGCCAACATGGGCATTATGACGTTTGGTGATAATAATCATGGCGGTCAGGTTGTTGTGCCTATTACTGAAATTGACGATGTGCAATCGGAAGATTATAAAAAACTGGTTGCCGGTTTATCAGAGCTTGATGATCTGGTTAATGGTAACACCCAGCCCGTCAACGAATCCTTCTGGGATGCCTACGAGTACTGGATCGGCAATGCCGGAAGTGTGGCCGAAGGCATTTCCAGCGACAATGTTGCCTACCCGAGCCCGATTGAATACTGGTGTCAGACCAACCATATCGTTTTGCTGACCACAGGCAGCAATGGGGATAGTTCCCAGACAAAAACATTAATACCAAAATATGCCGGCTATTCCGCCGATCTCGATGAAGATGGTGAAGAGGGCGAAGTTGGTGACCTGGCAAAATTGATGTATGAACATTTGCCATTAGATATTGACGGCTATACGCCTCATGTTCAAACACATGTGATTCAGCTGATGACTGAAGAGGTGGATCTGCTGAGAAAAGCCGCCGCAGTCGGGCAGGGGCAATACCATATCATCAAGAATCCCGATGAATTAATCGACGCTTTGTTGCGTATTATTGGCGGTATTCTCGAAGCGAACTCTTCCTTTGTGGCTCCGGTTGTTCCGGCAAGTCCTGATAATCGGGCCTATAGTGGACAAAGAATTTACTTGGGTTTTTTCAAGCCGATGAATGAAGAACCCTGGTATGGAAACTTAAAAAAATTCGGTCTTGGTACCGATAGTCGAATTAAAGGTTTTGACAGCTCCGACAATGAAATTGATGCCACTTATCTCTATCCAGATGATACTGACGATCCAAGTTTAGATGGCTATTTTCTTGTTGATGCTGATGGTAATCCTGCTGTTCGATCTTATTGGGGCAGTAGTTATGATGGTGGTGAAGTTAATCAAGGTGGCGTTGGGCAAAAACTTCTCGATCGAGTCACTTCGCGTAAAATTTATACGAGATTGGTCAGCGACGATCTGAATGCCAGTGGTAATGCGTTCTCAACCAGTAATGGAGATTTAACTTACACTGATTTGGGGGTTGAAGATGAAGCTGAAAAAGATAGTCTGATCAACTTCATTCATGGTTATGACGCCTATGAGCTGTATTCGGACGATACAACAGCAAAAAGAGCGTGGATTATGGGTGATGTTATGCACTCAAAACCGGTGGTTTTAAACTATTCCGCTTATACGGTTTCTGATGCTAATGAGGCAGATCCTGATGTGAATAACGCATATATTTTCGTTGGTGGTAACGATGGCATGCTGCATGCCTTCAGAGATGCCACCGGTGAAGAAGCCTGGGCCTTCATCCCACCGGATTTACTGCCCAATTTGCAATATGCATCGGCGACGGACCGACATGTTTATTATGTCGATAGTTCTCCTGTTATCTATGTGTATGATAAAGATGGAGACGGTACAATTCTTCCCGTAGATATGGCAGACAGTGGCGGCGATGGTGATGACCGGGCTATTCTGTTGTGCTCCACTCGCCGTGGTGGTGGAACCAGTACGTTGACACAACCTGTTGATCCTTCCACAGATCCTCCACCATCACGTGGATCCTATTTTGCGCTGGATATTACTGATCCCGAAGATCCGCAGTTTTTGTGGCAAATTAACAGCGAAGATGATGGTTTTGAAGAACTGAGCCAGACATGGAGTTTGCCGAGACTGAGCCGTATGAAAATTGGTTCGGAGGAAAAAGTTGTCGCGTTCTTTGGCGCTGGATACGATACCAACGAAGATCTGCGTTTCGGTAACACACAATCATTTCCAGATACGACCACAGAAGCAACGGTGACATCTGATGGCGATGAAGGCGCGGAAGATGCCACAAGTACTGGAACTTCTGTTGCTTTTTCACCACGAGGAAGAGGTCTGTTTGCAATTGAAGTGGCAACGCTGGATAGTACCGATGGAAGTCCTAATTTAACGGATAGCGGTTCCTTGTTGTGGAGCTATACATTCGATGACTCCTCAAGTATGCAATCGAAAATGACTTTTAGCGTGCCAAGTGATCTCTTGTTGGTCGACAGAAACAGCGACGGTTATCTTGATCGCATCTATCTGGTTGATACTGGAGCACAGTTGTGGCGTTTTAATGTCGCGGATAGTGATACCGGTGAATGGGATGGAACGCGTATCTTTAAATCAAACATCAGTACGGCTGATGATGGGCGAAAGGTTTTCTTCAAACCAACAGCAACAGTGAAGGGTGATGACACCTTTGTCTATTTTGGGACAGGTGACCGTGAGCATCCTCTCAATACCGCAGTTCTGGATCGTTTTTACATGGTGCGTGATCGTGAATCTGGTGATAACCACTGGTCTTACGGGTCTGACAGCCCTCTGAATGAGACGAATCTCGTTGATGTAACAGAAAACGAACTTCAGGACTCCAGCGTCAGTGTCGCAGATCAGGCCGCCATCCGCAGTAAGCTGGTCAGCCCGTACACCTACGACGATGGGGCAGGTGAAAAAACCTATTATGGTTGGTATATTAAATTGGATGGGAATGAGGGGGAGAAAGTTCTTGCGTTGCCTAAAGTCGTAAGTAATGTTTTATACTTTACGACTTATACCCCGGCGATTATTGATGAAACAGATGAAGACTTTGATCCATGCCAAGGTGTGTTGGGACCTTCGCGTTTGTATGCTGTTGATGCAATGACAGCTGAAGCGGTTTATAATCTAGATACTAGCAACGATACGATTGATGATGAGACCGGGGAAGCTAAAGATGTCCTTGACCGGGGTGATCGAAGTATGGCTGTTGGTAGTGGAATTGCATCGGAACCACTAATTATCGTTAGTAAAGCTGGCGCGGTATCCGTTATGGTTGGCCGTGGTGGCGGTTTCTTCAACTCGGGATCTGTTGGATCTATTGATCCAGTATTTCCGATTTACTGGATGAAATGGTGATATGCTACGACGATTGCTCATTATAGCTGTTCTAAGTTTGCCGTTTACTGCTATCGCGATGGAAGAGCGTAGCCCAGTGGTTCAACTACGTTATACTCCCGCTCCAGTTAATGTTTTGAGTGGGATTACCGTTGAACCCGTTGTTCAGGATGATTTGATTGATGAAGTTAGTTTTAGCTATCGCTGGCTGGTTAACGGCGAAGAAATCGACTTTGAGGATAGTCCATTTCTGTCCGGCGATTTTTTTAAACGCGGTGATGAAATTATCGTTGAAGTCAAGGCCTATGGAATAACTGGAGAAGAATATCCTCCGTTTATCCCCAAGCCAATTTATGCCGATAATGCACCGCCGCAGTTTACCAAAGACCCCAAGGCTGAGTATGATGACGATCTTTACCGTGGGCGTGTCTATGCTGAAGATGTCGATGGTGATGAAGTCTCATACCGCCTGATTGAGGGGCCTCAGAACTTTGATTTAGACGCCAACAGTGGCCGATTCCAGTGGCAGCCAGAGGAAAACGAAGGACTGTATCCTGTTAAAATAGAAGCCTTTGATCCATATAATGGTCGCGCTGAACAGATCTTTCAACTTGAGCTTTCAACTGTTCGGCGTTAGAAGGGATGAGCATGAATCAACGTGGTTTTACACTGACAGAGCTGGTTGTCACCATTTCTATTATGGCGATCCTTTTTGCCATTGCGTTGCCAGCAACTCAGGATTGGCGTGAACGTGCTGCCAACAAAGAGGCAGCACGGCAAATGCTGACTTGGCTTCGGCATGCCCGCAGTGAAGCTGTGACGGACAGCCAGATTAAACAGGTGACGTTGAATCTGACAGCAAAAACCTACACTGATTATAATGGTACGGCGCTTGACTTACCCGCAGACGTTGTGGAAGCTCGTAGCCTGACAACAGCAGCCTGGCAAGGGACCGGTAGCTTTACAATTACTTTTTTCCCAAAAGGATCCTGCTCTGATACCTTGTTTATTCGTATTGAAAATGACGATAATCTGGTCATTCGCCTCGACTCCACGGCAACAGGGTTGGCGCGTATGTAGCATAAAGAACATACTCATTTGTAAAAAAGGGGTGCTGTTTCAGCATCCCTTTTTATTTCAAACGAAAATCTCTGAGTGCATCTGCACCCATGTCAGCGGCTTGAGACGTCGGCCCGGCTGGTGCCATAAAGACGGGAGGGTGTTCAATCAAGAGTAGACCTTGTGCGGCTGTTCAATGTGGTTTGATGGAGCGATTGTTGAAGAGTGACCAGGAAAAGGCAGGGGCAGTTGGCCACAGGGATCACTGGTATGCCCAGAGACCAGATTGGATAGGGTCAGACCGAGCAGGCGTACAGCGCGTTCTCCTGCTGCGGAATCCTGTAACAGGGTGGTTGCAATGGCCATCATTTCGTCCGCTGATTTCAGCGGCTGGTCGTTGGTAAAGCTCAGAGTGACCTGCTGGAAGTCTGAGAACTTGATCTTCAGGGTAATGGTGTATGCGGAGGTCTGGTAATGGGCCAAACGTCCTTCGATCTTTTCAGCCAGAGCTGAGAGGATCGTCAGCATTTGGTCTCGATTGCGGATATCTTCAGAAAGGGTGGTTTCATTGCCGATTGATTTGCGCTGGCGGTGAGCGACGACTGGTCGTTCGTCGATGCCGCGGGCAATGCGGTAAAAGAAACGCCCCTGCTTGCCAAACAGACGAATCAATTCGGTCTCTGGATACTTAAGCAGGTCGGCGCCGCATGTGATACCGAGACGGAGCATTTTCTTCTCCGTGACTTTACCAACGCCGAAAAAGCGACGAATGGGCAGTTGCGCGATAAAGTCGCTGGCCTGATCAGGCGTGATCACCGTCAGCCCGGCTGGTTTGTGACAGTCTGAAGCCACTTTTGCGAGAAATTTGTTGTAGGACACGCCGGCCGAAGCGGTCAGCTCGGTTTCGCGGTGAATCCGTTCAAGAATCTCCCGGGCAATCCATGTGGCTGAGTTGGGCTGCCTGTCGCTCATGGTGAGATCGAGAAAGGCTTCATCTAACGATAACGGTTCGATCAAATCGGTGTAGTGCTCAAAAATGGCGCGGATTTGGGAGGAAACCTGCCGATACACCTCCATGCGTGGGCGGACAAATAATGCTTGAGGACAGAGCCGGTAGGCACGTGAAGAGGCCATGGCCGAGTGGATGCCGAATTTGCGCGCTTCATAAGAACAGGTGGCCACAACGCCACGCGAATCCGGTGGTCCGCCAACAATGACCGGCTTGCCGCGTAATTCCGGATGATCACGTTGTTCGACAGAGGCGTAGAATGCATCCATGTCGATATGGATAATTTTGCGCTGTGGTTCCATGGCATGATGATAAGACAAATGTGGGGACAGTGTAAATGGTTGTCAGCGGGGAGTGCTTTCAGTGTCTGCAACTGTTTCGTTCTTTGCTGCGTGCAGGACGATGTGGAGAATTTCCGCTGGTTGCCACAGGCGCATGCGTGGCCCCCAGGTTCCGGTGCCGCGTCCGACGAACAAGTGACTGCTGCCGAGCGGGTAGTGACCCTGAATATAGGGGTATTGTCGTTCAACCAGATAGTTGAACGGCCAGATCTGACCATTGTGGGTATGGCCGCTGATGATAATATCCGCGTTGTTGGCCACTGCTTGGTTAATCTGCCATGGCGTGTGGCTAAGCAGGATCGTTGCACCGTGCGGACGGCCATTTAAAGCGGATTCGACAAAATTGTCGAGCTGCCCACGGCGGTGTGCCACGGTCAGATCATCGACTCCGGCAATGATCAGTCCCGGAACAATCTGCTGCCAGTTATTCTGCAGGCGTTGGATGCCGGCTTTTTCAAATAATGGCAGTTTATTTCTGCCGTAATATTCATGGTTGCCGCTGACTCCCCATACCCCGAGCGGCACCTGCAATGTTTTAAACCGGTCAATAAACTCCCCAGCTTCATCACCATTCGTTTCAAAAATATCACCGACCAAAACTACTATATCGGGAGACAAACCCCGAACCTGTTGGAGTCGCTGTTCAAGCCAGTGAGTGTCGAGAATCGGGCCAAGGTGCAGATCGCTGGCTGCGACAAGGGTCAATCCATCCAGGTGCTCCGGTAACGTCGTCACTGTGACATCGTAACGGGTGATGACAGGCGCACGGGTTCCCTGAATGGTGGCAATCACACACAACACCAGACTGACTAACAGTGCTGCTGTCAGCATAAGACGCTGAACACGCCGCAACACCAGACCGAAGAGCGTTGCCAGATCAACCAGCAGTAGTGGCATAAACAGCAAAAACAACATGCCGAGCCATTGGCTCCAAAACCACTCCGACCAATGATGCAAAATAAAAACTTGCGAGTGAAGCAACCAGCACAGAGCAAACAGCCCCCACAGTGCACCACTGCTCCACCACAGCCAGTGTTGGTGGTTGTTTTGCCACAGGTGCAGCGTTGTATGAATACGCCAGGAAATATAAAGCTGCATCAGTGTGCAGACGGTTAGGAAAATCAGGCTGAATATCATGGGAATCCAAGGCTCAAGAGCGTGTTACACGAACAGTGTCATTGACCAGATAGGCAAAGTAGTCATTGTCGGTACATAACAGATGACCTGAGATCAGGTCAATGGAGATATAGTGAAGCAGCTCGCTGTAATCGGCTCGGTTTTGTTGGTAGATCTCAATCAGGCTCACCAGCTTTTCTTCCATGTGACGATGCTCCTGACGGTGTTCAACCACATTCGGGTAGTGCACCTCTTCTAAAAGCTGTTCTTCAAAGCTGAAATGGTCGCAGGTGTTTTTATAGAGTTCTTCAAGTTTATCATCAACCAGTCGCTTATCCTGGCGCATGAGAAAGGCTTCGATCAGTTCATTGCCGAGGGCAAACAAGCCCATGTGTTGTTCATCGATGGTTTCGTGGCCACAGCAGAATTTGTCGCTCCAAGACAATTGCAGAACATTATTGATCGACATGGGGGCACTGATTTCGCTGCGTGACATCTGAGCGACCTTAACGCAATTGCGACCGGAATCCTTGGCCTGATACAGCGCTTTATCACATCGTTCATACCATTGGTGAAATGTCTCATCCGTATTAAACTCGGCAACACCAATACTGGCAGTGACGGGGATATCGTCAATCTGCAAGCCCGCGATGGTCTGGCGAATCTTCTCGGCCAGGGCTGTTGCTTTAAGGATTCGTGTATCGCCAGCAACGAGGAGGAATTCTTCACCGCCCCAGCGTGCCAGACTATCGGAACTGCGGGTGACGGCAATCAAAGCCGTTGAGACCTCTTTAAGCACTTTGTCACCGGCGGCATGACCGAAGTTGTCGTTGATTTTTTTGAAATAGTCCAGATCGACAATCAGCAGGCTGACCGGGTTATTCGCGCGTTTGTGACGGCCAATTTCATTGTCAATGATCGGCTCAATGGCGTGACGGTTGAGCAGACCGGTCAATTTGTCCGTCATGGAGAGTCGATTCAACTCCTGGTTTTTTTCTTCCAATTCACGATGTGCGGCCATCAGGGTCAGATTGCTGCGCCGGATCAGGTACTGGCGATAGAGCAGAAAGCCGACAATCATCAGAACAGCTCCGCCCGCTTTGGCCAGGGTGCGGTAGTCAAGGCCATTATCATAGGTGACGCTGATCCAGCGGCTGATGATCTGCTTGCGGTCCTGTGGTGTCAGCCGGTCGATGGCCTTGTTAAGAATGGGCAATAGCGGTGCCTGATCTTCACTGACCAGGATCACCAGCCTGTCGTTGCTTGGGATGGCACCACCGATTTTCACCGATGATAAAGCCAGCTGCTGGATCGAATAGCTGATGCTGCCGAGCACACCGACAAACGCGTCCAGTTCATGATTGGCAACGAGCTGTAACCCTTGCCGGATCGAGCCAACCGTGATCAGGTTGATTTGCGGATAAATTTGCCCCAGCAAAGATGCCTCGGCTGAGTGGGCCACCACGCCAATACGCCCTGAGGCCAACGCATTGAAATCATTTACCGGTGGTGACGAGCTGTGGACGGCAAATACCCGGGGGGAATCAAAATAGGGTTTTGTGCCCAGATAATGTGACTGCTCATTGCCCTCAAGTGAGTGAGCGGCAATCAGATCACAGCGGTTTTGACTCAGAGCGGACAGGCTGTCGAGATCATTCCTGGTGGCGACCACGTCAACGGGGAGCTGAAGTTGAGAGGTGAACAGATCCATATAGTCGGCAACAATACCGTAATAGTTGCCTGAGTCATCCACCAGTTCGTAGGGCATAGAATCAATTTGAGCGCAAACCCTGATCGACTTGAACCCGGAGAGGTAGTGCTGCTCTTCATCACTTAACGGCAGATTGTTCTGAACCTGTTGAGGATGTTTGTGATGCTTGAGCCAGTGAGAGATGATCTTCGAGCGCTTTTGACTGCTCAAAGTAGCAATCGCTTTGTTCAGGATTCCCACCAGAGGGGCATATTGGGGTTTAACCCCCATATAGATGGGGAACTGCTTTTCAGTGGAAAATGCCGGAATCAGATTGGTGTATAGATTTTTTTCAATCAGATAGTGATAGTTCGTGTAACCGACAATGGCATCCACTTCACCATATTGGAGCTGCCTCAATTGTTCTTCAGCCGAGTCTGTGTAAACAATCGACACACCTTCCATGTTTTGTAGATAGTGTTCGGTAGACGGATGGCCGCGAACAATCGCCACTTTTTTCCCTTTGAGGTCCTCTTTGCTGGAGATGTTCTCAATCTGGTCTTTTTGAACAAATACGATCAGCGGTGTCTGGTAGTAGGGTTCGGTAAACAGAAAAGCACGACGGCGTTCGGGACTGTCCAGAGTGACGGCGATGCCGTATTGGTTCTCCTTGTGCACCCTTTGATGGGTGCTCTTTAGATCCTCCTGGGTGGTCAGGTAGAGCTTTTGACCGATCATATCACCAAGGTAATTGAGAAAATCCGGGATGATGCCGACAACAGAGCCGTTTGGCTGTTTAATGACAATCGGCTCCATACTATCACCCATGACTAAACTGATGCGCGGATGCTCCAGCAGCCACTGTTGTTCATCGCTGGTCAGGTTGATCTTCGCCGGGGACAGGCCGTAAAACAGGTTTTGCAGCATGTGGCTGTCCGCCAGGTGTCCCAGTTGGACATAGGCGTGAAGGATGGAATCTATTCGACGCGGATCGATGCTGCCCAGCGGAACTAGCTCGCGCATGATCATGCGGTCCGTTACCTTGGCCTCATAGCGCAGGTGTTCGCGGGGCAGTTGTCGGGTGTTGTATTTGGCCAGGATTAGTTCAATGATTTCCTGGGGGTGGTCCAGAGCATAATTCCAGCCTTTCAAGGTTGCCCGAATCATTTTATCAACACGTTGAGGATGGTTGATCAGCTCGTCGTGGCTGGTAAACAGGTTGTCCCCGTAAAAATCAATGCCGTAGTTGCGCGGGTCGATAATATTGACGTCATGGCCCAGCTGCTTCAGGGCAAAAGGCTGATCACTCAGATAGGCACTGGTGGCATCGATCTCGCCATTAACCAGGCGGTTGAGATCGTAATTGATCTGGACTGTGTTGAATTGTTGCTTGTCGGTGCCGATGGTCTGATTCAGCAGCATCTGGATTGAAGCATTGCCGGCATTTTCCAGATCGTAAGCCACGGTTTTTCCCGTCAGTTCGTAAGGACTGAAAATACGTGACTTGCTCAGGGTCAGAAGAATCAGAGGCGAATGTTGAAAAATTTGCGTCAGCCAGACAACCGGGGCTCCCTGGGTATGGCTGAGGAGCAACCCCGTGTCAGCCGTGCCGTACTGACAATCACCATCGACAACTGATTGAATATAATGCTTGCCGTTGATCTTGCGTTCAACCAGCCGGACATGCAATCCCTCTTCAGCATAAAAGCCTTTTTCAATCGCCGCATAATACCCGGCAAACTGAAAGGAATGGTGCCATTTTAATTGAATGGAAACGGCTTCAGGTTTTGCTGCTTGTGACATCGCTGGGCACAGCACTACCATGATGATCAAAATCAATGGAAAATATCTGTGTCTGCGGCCCATCATAATGAAAACCCTTCATCAAGGGGAGCTGCGCTGTTGTGTGTGTTCCCACAATCGAATAAACATCATATCTTATTACTGGTAGTAACGTTTCCTATATGCTGTTTGCTATTACTATACTCCTCAAAAGTGATGCTTACAAGGGCGAGGGTTCTAACAAAAGAGACATAAATGAGATTTTGAACAGCGATCCTGCCATTGTAGAGATTTATTGCGATCGGCTTGGTTTGTTTTTTGTTAGCATCAATGGTTTGCTGGACTTTTTTGTGATGAAACAGGCGCGCCAGTCGAGTGAGATGTGTTTTGCATTGTTATTTATTGAAAAACTTTTATGATAAAGGAAGTTTTCTTGCGGAAAAAACATCAAGCAGTTCAGGTGATTGGAGACATGCACGATGCAACGTCATGTATTTTTTGTTCTTCTGCTTGTTTTTTGCAGTGTCGTCACGGTCGATGCCGCTTCATCGCCATCGGTGCAAAAAGAGGATTACCCGCGGACAATTCGAGTTGGTGTCGATGCCAATTGGCCACCGTTTGATTATTATGATTCAGACCTGAAGCATCAGGGCATTGCATCCGATTATCTGGATCATGTTGCCAAGGATCTGGGGCTTGAGATCGAATACGTGCCTGGTGACTGGCATGATGTGCTCAATATGGCCAAAGACGGTGAGGTCGATATGCTGGCTTGTGCTGCCCGCACCGAGCAACGCACCGCCTACCTTCATTTCACGCAGCCGTATATCTATATCGACAGTGCGGTGTTCGTTCGCAAGACGGACGAGACGATTCAACGCCTTGCCGATCTGGCGGGTAAAACCGTTGCTCTGCCGCGAGGTAATTTTCTTCACGATTATTTCGTCAGTCACTATCCTCAAGTTAATCTGGTTCTGACCCGTTCCAACGAAGAAGCCCTTGAATTGGTGGCTCTGGGCAAGGTGGACGCCCATATTGGTAATCTTGCCGTGGGCAATTATTTTCTTGGAAAAAATATTCTCACCAATGTTCAGGTGGCGTTCAAAGTGGATGCCCTGGAAAATGGCTTTTGCTTTGCCGTCAGCAAGCAGCGTCCCGCACTGTACACTGCGTTGCAACAAGCGTTGTCGCGCATCGATGATAAAACCCACCGACAGATTCGCCAGCGCTGGGTCGATTATTTTTCCAATCAGGAAGACGAGACTCTGGGGCTGACGCCTCAGCAGCGGCAATGGATTTTGGAACATCCGCGGGTTCGTGTCGGTACCGGCAGCACCTGGCCACCGTACGATTTTCGGGAAGAGGGCCAATACCGTGGACTGGCGCGCGATTATCTTGATCTGATTCACAAAAAAACCGGCCTGACGTTTGATTATTCCTTCACCGACACCTGGGAAAGCTTGCAACTAAGCTTGTCGAATGAACAGATCGATCTGTTGCCGGCCATCTATCAGCACAACGCAGCCCAGTCTCCTTTTTTGTTTACTACCCCGTATATTCAGGCCCGCGAGTTTCTGTTTATCCGCGATGACCACCAAGGGATCGATGTTCTTGATGATATCCGCCATCATCGTGCGGTGATGGTTAAAGGCAGCGGCACAACCCCGCAGATACGGCACAATTATCCGTCCGTCACCATCCTTGAAGTGGATACCATTAGCCAGGCGTTGGATGCGCTGATGGATGACAGAGCTGATTTCTATATTGATACCTACAGTGCCGTCAACTTTGTTGCCAATAAAAACCACTTTGTTGGTATTCGCGCCGCCTTTGCCGTTGATCTGGTCAACACCCAACTCTCCATGGCGGTTTCCCGCCAACAGCCACAACTTCTGGCGATTCTGCAAGCTGCACTCGACGATATCTCCACCGTACAGCGACAACAGATTGAGCAACGCTGGCTGACTGCCAATGATCCGCAACGTCAAAAAGTCCAGTTGACAGCTGCTGAACGCGACTGGCTCAAACAGCATCCTGTCGTCACCTTCAGTGGTGACCCGCAACGCGCACCGACAACTTTTTATGATGCTAAAGGTGTTTATTCCGGGGTTATCGCCGATTATCTGGAGCAGATCAGCCAACGCACCGGTCTTCAATTTGAAGCCCGACGCCAACGCGATCTTGTCACGGCTTTACATCTGTTTCAGGAACATCAGGTTGATCTGATTGATGTGGTGGGGTATTCGCCAAGTCGTTTTGAGCAAATGGATTTTTCCAGCGAACACATCCGTGTCGATCATGTCATTGTCGTGCGCCAGTCTGCCCGCCAGTTTCGTCGCATCACGGAATTGTCACAATACAACGTTGGTGTTGTTGATGGCAACGTGGTGGGCGAAAAGATCCTTAAGGATGTGCCAGAAGCTCTTTTGTCGCGGTTCAGCAATGCCCTGACCGGTTTGAAAGCGCTGTCGCGCGGGGAGATCGATGCTTTTATCGTTGATCTGCCCACCTTTGATTATGACAGTGAACGAGCCGGCTTGAGTAATTTGAAGGTTTCCGGTGCCACACCGTATTCCTATGCGCTCTATTTTGGTATTCAAAAAGATCTGCCCGAATTACGCTCTATCATTAATAAGGCATTGCAGAGTATTGATGCCAACGAGCGGCGCGAGATCTATCGACGTTGGATTGCGTTTGAATACGAAGCGGATATCGATTATCGGCTTCTGTGGCAAAGCGCGGCGATTTTTTTGGTGATTATTGCGGCAACCCTCTGGTGGAATCGGCGGCTTAAGGCCGAGGTTGAGCGACGGCGGCAGGCTGAAGCGGCCTTGCTGGTTGCCAAAGAGGCCGCTGAACAGGCCACCAAGGCCAAAAGTGTCTTTCTGGCCCACATGAGTCACGATATTCGTACTCCACTCAATTCGGTGATCGGCTTCACCGATATTCTCGATACCCTGATTAAGGATCCGGTGCAAAAAGGCTATTTGCGCTCTATCAAGATCGGCGGCAAAGCGTTATTGGGCATTATCAATGATATCCTTGATCTCTCAAAAATTGAAGCTGGGCAGATGGTTTTGCACCGGGAGAATGTTAATCCCCATCAGCTGTTTCGAGATATGGAGCAGTTGTTTCATGAACAGATTCGCCACAAAAACTTGAACTTTGTTGTTGATGTCGATGAAGCACTGCCTCAGTCACTGCTGGTCGATGCCGTGCGTCTGCGTCAGATTTTGCTTAACCTGATCGGTAATGCCATTAAATTTACCGAGCAGGGGTATGTCACTTTGCGGGTGCAGAAAATCTTTCGCGATGCACAGTGCAGCAAACTTGATTTGCAGATCGATGTTGAAGACAGTGGTATGGGGATCTCCCCCGATGATCATGAGTCCATTTTTCAGATGTTTCAACAATCCAAGGGCCAGGATGAACGGCGCTTTGGTGGCAGCGGTCTGGGACTGGCCATCTGTCAAAAACTGGTGACCATGATGGATGGAGAGATTCATGTCGCCAGCGAGCTGGGGCAGGGGTCAACGTTCAGTGTCATTTTGCACAACATCGATGTGGGCACGATGCTCCCAGTGAATACGGAGCTGGCTGAGACCCACTTTATTTTTGAGCCGGCTACTGTCATGATTGTTGATGATGTGACTGACAATCGTCAGTTAATTCAAGCTGTTTTCAGAGATACGGCGATCCGTGTCGTCGAGGCGGAAAACGGTGTTGAGGCCTTAGAGCGACTGACGGAAATCCCGATCGACCTGGTGCTGATGGATTTACGGATGCCGGTGCTCGGCGGTGAGGAGACTGCGGAGCGCATGCGGCATAGTGAGGTCTGGCAACAGCTTCCCATTATTGCCTTAACTGCGTCGGTTCTGGAGACAGAATTGAAACAACTTAAACAGCGTGGTTTTGACGGTTATCTGCGTAAGCCGATTGAACGCGTTGATCTGTTGCGTGCCGTCGCCCGTTTTTTACCGGCCCAATCGATTGATACCAGTGCCGACGAGAGAGAACAACCTCGCTGTCGTTTCAGCAGCGTTGAGCACAAACGGCAACTTGAGCAGCAGATGCAAGGGTTTAACCACGAAGTGATGCAGATTCGTGAACAGGGCGATCTGTCATTGTTTGACTCCTTTGTTGAGCAATTGATGCAGCTTAACGCGACATACGAGCTTGAGCTACTCACGGAGTATTGTACGCGGTTGCGTCAGGCGATTGAAGGGATTGATTTAAAAGAAGTCTACGGTCTGCTGGGTGATTTTCCCCAATTGGTGGAGGCCGTACGTAATGGGGAGGTTGATGACGATGATCAATGACAAACCAGCCATTCTGGTGGTGGATGATGACCTGACCAATATTCAGGTGGGGATTCGTATGCTCAAGGATGTGGACGATTATCAGATGATTTTTGCCACCAGTGGCGAACAGGCTCTGGAGCGGGTAAAAGAGCATGATTTTGATTTGATTCTGCTCGATATTCTGATGCAGCCGATGGATGGTTTCGAGGTGTGTCGCCGACTTAAAGCCGACAAAGCCACCCACCATATTCCCGTTGTTTTTCTTACGGCACGCACTGACAGCGACAGTCTAATCCAAGGTTTTGAGCTGGGTGGCGTCGACTATGTGACTAAGCCGTTCAATGCCCATGAATTGTGCGCGCGGGTCAAAACCCACCTTGAATTGAAACGCTATCACGACCGCGATATCGAAGAAACCCAGCGGGAAATCATTTTGATGATGAGCGCTGTGTGCGAGTTCAAAAGCGTCGAAACCGGTCAGCATATCAACCGGGTCGCCGAGATTAGTGCCTTGTTGGCGCGTCTGGCCGGATGCAGCGGTCAGCTCTGCCAGGAGATCCGCTGGGCTGCAGCTATGCATGATGTTGGCAAGGTTGCCATCCCCGATGCCATTTTGCACAAACCGGCTCGCCTGACACCACAGGAATTCGAAATCATCAAAACCCATACGGTTTATGGCCATGACATCCTGCGACACTCAACGCGGCAATTATTGCGTTGTGCTGCGGTGATTGCTCATCAGCATCATGAACACTGGGACGGCAGTGGCTATCCTCAGGGCTTGAGCGGCGAAGAGATTGATCTGCGTGGCCGCATTGTCATCATTGCCGATGTGTTTGATGCTTTGTTACAAAAACGAGCCTACAAGCATGCCTGGAGTTATGATGAGGTGCTCGATTATATGCGCGAACGGCGTGGAACCGAATTTGATCCGCGACTGCTCGATCTGTTCTTTGCCCATATCAACGAAGTGGTCGAGATCGAAGAGCGCCTTAAAGATGTCATCGTTCATCACCCCAAAGACGCATGAGTTTCTGGACACAGAAGGGAACCTCTCACCGCCGGATCACGTCCAGCGGTGAGAGCATGTTAGAGGGTTATTTGACTTCGTAGACGGTTGTGGTGCCGGACACTTCATTGCCGACGATGAGCAGGGCATTGCCGGTCGGGCTGTCCGCAGCGTCAACAAAGGCCATCCCTTCCGGGGCCAGATCGCCGGCCGACTCCAGGTCTGTCTCGATGTCCACCTCCAGGTCACGATTGAGGAGGTATTCGACGAACTCGGGTGCTGTGGGGTCATCAATGTTGTACATCATGATGCCGCCGGTGCGTTCCAGGCCGATAAACGCGTAATAATGTCCATTGACCTCACCGACCGCCAGGGCTTCCGGTTCAGGACCTTTATCGTCGGAGCGGTTGTCACCTTTATTCTCGGTGTTGTTGTTATTGAATCCGTCGTAACCTAATTGCTCAGCAGTAATCTGTTCGAAATCATCGCCGGAGTCATAAATCAGCTCGCCGGTGTCCGCGTTCCAGATCGAGAAGGAGCGGGTCCCGAAAGAATACAGTTCATCATAATCACCATCACCATCGGTGTCGCCCTCGGTGGTGATCACCTTGAGCCGACCGAGCTGATCTTCATCCTGCACTGTGGAATCACTGAACACAGCGGCATCGAGCAGCAGGTCTTCCACTCGCGCTTCATCCGTCCACGACAGGCAGCCATCATCGTCGTCCCAATCCAGTCCGCCTGCGGCAATACAGGTGGCTTCGTCCGCGTCAAAAAAGTATTCGCGTGAATCCCCTTCGTTGGCGGTGAGCAAGTAATTGACCCCATCACGTCTGAAGTTGGCCACGGTGTCCGGCATGGGCAGGCCTGATAGATGCTCGTAGGTCTGAATGTTGATGCTGTCGTCTTTGTTGCTGGCATCAAGACCGTTGCCCTCAACGGAGTGGTCTTTGGCGCTCAAACCGTAAATTTGCTCCACGGTTGCCGTCGCCAGAGTGATCACGGCAATGGCGTTGTTTTCTTGCAGAGACACATAGGCGGTGGTGCTGTCTCCGGAGATGGTAATGTATTCGGGTTCAAGGTCCTGGGCTGCGGTGGTGCCAGTCGGGCCACTCAGTCGCACATTGGCATCACAATCGTCTTCGCTAAAGGTGATTTGCGTTCCACTGTCGGCCGGGATGCCGTTTGAGATGGTAACCAGCGTCACACTGCCTTGCGGGTCATTGGTGTAGTCGCCGGAAGGTTCCCCTTCGTTGGCACTCAAGGCATAGGCGCCGTCATGCGAGAACACCACGTTATCCGGCAACGCTCCGGCGGCCACGGTCTTGAGAAAGGTTGCTGTTCCAGCGGCATCAAGCGTGTAAAAGGCGATGACGCCGTTGGCCTGTTTGTCGTCATTTTCCACGGCAACAGCCATCAGATTGCCATGAACAGCTACGCTGTTGATGCCTCCGGCGGTGATGGTGGTGACATCCGTTGCCACATCAAGCTGTTGGCGTAATGTCAGATTGGAGTCGGTCAACGGGTTGGCCAAAGCGGTGCTGGTCAGCGTACTGGCATCAATGATGTCCACTGTCTCGTCATCCGCATTAATCACCATGATGGAGTGACTGGCGACATGATAACTGACAATTTCCGAACGTCCCTCATCCAGAGCCTGGTTTTCCGCGTAGCGACCGACCAGAGTCAATGACGCCGGCTCGATTAATGTTTTGTCGGAATCATCACTGCAGGCGGCCACAGCCAGGGTCGTGCCGAGCAGGGCCAGAGTTGTCCAACGTTTGAACAGGATGTGCATTACATTTTCCTCCTTGATGGAATGATAGAAATATCCGTTAAACGTTAACGATTATCGTTAGAGAAACATTCGCATCCGGTTCGGCTGTTGTTTCAAAAAACAAAATGGCAGGGATGAAGAGTGACGCGGAGGGTCTGCGAGTTTATCGATTGGTGAGGATGGAAGTATCAGGCTTTGAGCAGTACGACGGTGCCCACGGTAAGAACCATGGCGGCCACACGGCGCCAAGTGACTGCCTCGCGGTAAATCAACACCGAAAGAACCATGGCAATGATGAAATGCATGCCGGTAATCAGAATAATGGCTGATAGCGGGCCGCTTTCCAGGGCATTGAGAAACGCATAAAATCCGAGAAAGTTGAGAACGCCCATTGCCCCTCCCAGAGCTACGGTCGGCCACCAGGATTGCCTGGGGGGCGTATTTTTTTTTACCCGGCTAGTTAGACCGCTGAACAAGGTGCCCACCAGATAGGAGAGGGCCATAAAGGCGGCTTTGTCCGTGGAGACCGCTGCCAGCTTGCTTGACACCGAGGCCACGGTTCCGCATAGGATGCACACCAACACCAAGCCCAGACCTCGGCGCAGTGCCTGAGGCGATGCCGCATCAAAACGGGCTTCCTGACTGAGCAGATAGATGACACTGAACGCCAGAATCATCCCCAGCCATTGGCCGGTGGTCAATGTTTCATCGAACCAGATAAGTGAGACCACCACAACGCAGGCCAGGCTTAAGCGGGTCAGGGGGAAGATGATTCCGGCACTGAGGTGGCGCAACGCTTCAATATTGGCCCTGGTTGACACTGTGAACGACAGACTGTTGGCTAAAGAGAGCATCACTAATGGGTAAAGGGAGGGTTGAGCATGGGGTTGGAAGAGGTATAGGCCGCAGCTCAGCAGAGTGACCGTTGCCATGAATACAGTGGTTACACGTCCAGAGGCGAAGCCGTGATGGGCGGCAACTTTATATAGAAAACGCTGCGATCCGAGCAGAAGCAGGGCGGCCAGACTGTAACCATACCAAGAGATCATGGCCCTATCTTAGCCTGTTTATTGTCTGATGCCATGCAGATTTACGTTAAAAGTTGCCAAACCCTTTTGAATTATGTGTTGTTGCTTCGATATCTCCTTCATATAATGAAATCCCAGCGATATGATTTTTACAGTGCGACCACCATGGAGCGTGTGTTGAAAAAAAACAGCATGGCAACACAGTGGAAAATCAGGAGAAAAGGTTTTTTGATCGCAGTCGTTTTGCTTGGTCTTGCCGGCTGCCAGCCCTTTGTCGGCGGGCATTGTTGTTATGAACGTCAGATTGGAACGGCGGTTGTTCAAAACACAACTGAAGAGGGAGCGTGCGCCATCTTTTCGGCTGCCCGTCCCTGGAGCGAACTCAGCCAAGCATGGCAGGGGCGTTGTCTCCCCTTTACAAACCGCAATATCGCTCCTTCGCAGCGTCGTTATCCCGCACGTCTCTCTGTTATTACTGAAGGAAGTTGCGTTCCGGTGCGTTTGCAGGTTCTCAGTGATGAACGTATGATGCAAGGGGTGAGCCTCGATCTTGACGAAGAGGGGCGCGAGTCGGAGGCGGCTCGACAATCTGTGCTGCAAATTGTCGCAACCTTCAACGCTTTGACAAGAGACTGGCCGCAAAGCTGTTTGTTGATAAGCGGGCAGGGCTCAGATAAGTACAGCGCCGAATATCGCTGGAATCTGGCGCGACGCTATGAACAGAAGTTCAGGGAAAAATTTATTGATCTGGGCCTCGAGCCGCAGCGCGTCAATGTTCTCTCTGGTGCGCTGCCGGATAACAGGTGGCCTGCGATGCAGGACTCAGCGCATGGCGTACAGGTGTTTTTTCAGTTGCAGCCGTCTTTGTTGCCTGCAAAAGACACACAATAACCGACCTGAGTCAAAGACCACAGAGGATGCCGTTCGTTATGGGTGATGCTGAAGACACACGACCATCATGGTTGCGTTATGCGGGATGGGCACTGGTTCCCCTGTTGCTGTTTCTGTTCGGCCAGTATCTGGAGGGGCCGCCGTATCGGGTCATTGTTCGCAGTGGTCCCTTTCTGATTGCGGTCGTTGGTGTGACGGCTTTGGCCAGTACGTTTGTCTGGCATTTGCTTCGTTATCCGCCATTGCTTGGCTTCATCTATGTGGTGACGGTTTCAATGGGGTTTATCTGGTCGGCCCAGCATTACTATGATGGTGGAAAACATAGCGATTATCTGGCCTTTTTGCTGTTGTGGGCCGTGCCGATGGGGATCAATTGTTCTCTGTTTCTCAACAGTCTGTTTGCGCCATTTAAACTGGTATCGCCTCAGGGTGAGGTCGCGGTCGAACACAGCGACGCTGAATGGCCTGTCGGACATTTCGATGTCCGGTTGTTTACCGTGTCTCAAGATGGTGGGCGTGAACACCTGTATTACGAGCTGCGTGGTGGGCCGCCGTTACCGGAAGGCTTTTTTCTCGATGGCTATTCCCATGATCACTTTGTGTCGCTCAAAGAGCATTGGGGTCTCATCATGGAACAACGGCTGCATCGTTTTACCACGCCGATCACCCTGTATGAAACCATTATCAAGTTTGGCGAAACCCAACAATTGGTGCAAAAATATGAATTGGAAATCGAGACCTTCTTTAACGGGTAATCCGTCGCTACTGTCTATTTTTTGAACATTTCCCCGCGATTATTGTCTTCTCGCTACCGATTTCAGCACCACAGCACACAAACTCTGTCTGATCAATGTTTTCGCCAAAGCCGCATTGGTGGCTTTTCTTACAAAAACAGGATGCGTTCTTGGCCGATGGCATATCTTTTGCGTCACTCTGATACGATAAACGCGAAGTCTTTTCTCTTGTTTGCAGAAAGATCACCCTATGTACAGTGATACGATTCGACAATGGGCCATGGACCTGAGTCGGTCCGGAACGTTGACAAACCCGGACGGGGTTGGTGAAATCGGCCTCAAAGCTGGCCAGGCCGGAACCCGGCCCGCCGCACGTTTTGCCATCAACGTTGAAAATAATATCGTCATCAAAATCCGTTTTCAGGTATTCGGGTGTGGTTTCACCATTGCCGCCTGTGCCGCCGCAGCGGACATGGCTGAAGGGCTATCGGTTTCCGATGTTCTTCTTCTGACGCCGCAACGTGTTGATGAATGTCTCGACGGCTTGCCGGCCGAGCGTGATTATTGTGCTGATATTGCAGTTCAGGCTTTGCACGGTGCCGTGCGCAGTGCCATGGGAGCCGGACAGGTGCTGGAAAGTTACAGCCCGGTTGAAGAGGACCACGGCCCGCGCATTACGGCGGATAACCCCTGTTACCAGGCCCTGATGAACAGTCCTGCTGGACAGGAGATCACAGCCGAAGATCGTCATTTGTTTGCCTGTCTGTTGACAATCGCTGCTGAGGAGCCTTGGGATACGGCACAGGCTCTTGGTTTGACTCAAGAGCAATTCACGCAATTATTAACCACCTGTTTTCCAGCGGTTAAACCTGAGTTGCTATCCCATTGTTTGCCGGATGCCCCATCTCTACCGCAGCCAAACGATGAAATTCGTGTTATTGTGCAGTCGCATGTTCCCGAACAGGGCAGTGCTGTGCAGCGTTCTATGGCGAGTTGGTTGGCCTCAATTATCACGGCTAGGGCAGCTCATCCCGGTCATCTGTGGGTTTCAATGGGCTTATTCCAGCGCCCTGAGTTAACGGCCTCAATTCGGCGACTTCTGCCGACCATGGCGGCAGCCAATAATAAAGGGATGCGCTGGAAGCGCTTTTTATTTAAGACCTTGTGTGACCAGAACGGTGCCGTACTGTGCAAGTCACCCAATTGTGGAGAATGCAGTGACTATGCACTGTGTTTTGCCCCTGAAGAGAGCTGATTTTTTTACACGCCAATAAGCGCCCCGATGATGTGGCAAAACCTATACAAGTAACGAAAGGATAAGTTGATGACCGAACTGGACCAGGCCCTCGCTGATTATATTGAAGATGAACAGAAACAGGGGGCCTTTTATGACTTGGTACTTAATACGAAATTCTACATTCCGGTCTATGACGAGGATAAAGAGAATGTCGGTAAAAAGGATATCCAGAAAGATGACAGCATTGAGCCGGTGATTCTCGAATCGGAAGGTAACCACTACCTGATGATGTTTGAAAATGAGGAGCGCCTGTCTGGCTGGGCCAAAGAGCAGGTCAGTTTTGTGGTCCTGCCCGGTTTTGTCATTGTGCAGATGACTCCGGAAAAACTCTATTGGGCCATGAATATGGGCACCGATTATCAGAAACAGTTTGTTCCGGAAGAGATCTCCTGGCTCAAAGATGTCGTTCAGCAGAACCTTGATGAGCAGGAAGGAGCAGGCGAAGAGTAACTCTTTGTCTCTTTGTGATAAAAAAGGGGGAGCGGCATGGCCGTTCCCCCTTTTTTCGTTGTGGGTCAGTTAGAGATTGATGATGGCATCAATCTGGGCTTGAGTCATACCGGTGCGATATTGGCCATCCGTCCAGAAATCACTCAAGATATTTGTGACTTCCGCATCAATCGCTGTTGCCAGAGCGGTTTCATCCGTTGCTGTCATATTGGTGTCGATACCGTTCATGACAACAAAGTTGACAATGGCAATGGTTTCACCCGGCTCAACCGTAACATTGTAGTTGTGGGTAATGCTGTCACTGCCATCCCCTGTATCAAGTCCAGTTGCACTGGTAAACAGCACTTCCGTCACGTCACCAAAGACAAAGGCAAAGTCACGGTCATTGGATGAAGAACCTGGGTCGTAGCCAGAGTCAGCCTCGGCATCCCAGCCGGTGAGGGCTTGTCCGTCTGTTCCTGGCGTCAGATAAAGAATTCCATAATCATCGGAACCGAGATTATGTTCGTATTGAATTGTTGTGGTAATGGCCGCAGCCGTTTCATTGGTGAACACATCGACCCAACGACCCCATGATTTGTCCGGTACGGTATAGAATGAACGGGTCACCGTCAAATCGGCAATAGTTTCAGCAGCACTGGTAAAATTCTGCAGTTCTTCAGGCTCGTTTGTTGTCCATCCCGTCAAGTTACCGGTTTCAAAATCACCGTTGCTGACAAACTCTTGCGTATTGCCGTCGACAATGGAAATATCATCGATCAAGGTACCGTAGTCACCGCTGCTGCTGTATTCAAATGACAAAACTACTTGTTGGCCGACATAATCATTCAGTGAAACGGTGTGGTCTGTTTCCTCACCCGAATCGATGCTGTAAAGGGTTGCCACAACGCTGCCGTCAGCTGTGCTTCTTAATACGACGTCCATTTTAGCATCTGTTCCACTGAATGATCCGTCATCAATGGTGAGATCCCACTGCCATGTCAGATTTACTGGCGCAACTGCAGTTGACAGATCAATGACTTGAGCCAACCTGGCATCGTAGATCATATTCATGGCAACAGAATAGGTGCCATTAAGAGCTAAAATCTCACTGCCGCCATCATAGGTTTCACCCAGGCTTTCGACCACTTCAGCAACCTTCACTCCGTCATCGATGGTAACCGCAGGCGTGTAGAAAGTCAGATCCGTGTAGTTCTGAGAAGTAAAAGAGGTGGCGTCAACATTGAGACGCATTACTCCGTCAAATTGATCATCGCCACCATCACTCAACGAGAAGTCGCTGGAGATATTCCAGATATTGGCCTGGCCGGGAAAATACTCGTTGGTATCCGTATCCTGCATGTCGACTGTTTGTCGGAATGTTGTATTCCCCAAGTCTGTGGTTGCCTCTCCAAGAACTAATGTTTCGGTTGCATCCGGTGTGGCTACGGTGTAGTGATCACCGTCACCATCGCACCCAGCTGTCAATAACGTGGCACAAATTGCCAGAAAAATAAGTGTTTTGAACAATGAATTCCTTTGCATGGTCTCCCCCCCAGTGTTTTTAGATTGTTGAGCAAATGTTTAAGATTGTAACCATTGATACATTGTAAGGATATTAGAGTGAAATTTGATTTTGTCAACATGACTAATTAATGATGAATTATTTGTTTGGTGCCAGAAATGCCGGGTTGATATCATGGGTCGATGGAAAATTTACCGGCGTGGAGGACAGGTACAGATACAGGGCTATAGTTTTGCGATGGGGCAGCCATTCAATCAAAAACACGGCCAACGATTCCCACAGAGATACCCACGCGGCAACGGTCAGACCTTCAGCAAACACATTGGCGACGACTGAGCGCTCTTCGCCGAGCCATTGGTTGAAGAACACCGACATGAACAGAATCGCCAGACCAATGTTGAGCAGAATTGCTGAACGACGGAACATGTGGCGTAGCAAGTCTTTTTCCAGCTCTCTGAGATAGAGGAAATAGCTGCTGATGCTTTTAACGATCCGTTGCCGCTTGCTGTCGTCGGCCGGATGGGTGAGCTCAATGCGGATGACGAATGGATCGTGGCCGATCTCGCGTGCACAGTCGATCAGGTAGTCGACAAATGCCTGATCTAAATCACGCCGGATATAAGGGGCTCGTTTATCGAAATTGCTGAACAGGTCTTCCACCCGTTCAGCAGCAACATCGATGATAAAGGCACCCTGATCATTTTGTTCGTAACGGTTTAAAATCAGCTGACTCATTGCTGGCTCCAGAAAAATATTTTCTTCTCTGACAAGTGTAGCGCTGACTTTTCCGGTCGGTAGGGGGAGAGGATGAAAAACAGGGCGGTGACTTCCCGGGAGGGTGGGAAGCCTCTGCCCTGCTTTCAGTTGCAGAATCAACTCAATTGTTCCAGAAGGTTTTCCAGATAACCGGCAACCGCATAACTGGGCAGCCGAATCCCGTTGCGCTCGGCAAAGCGGCTGTCAGTGCGATTGAGCCGTCCTCTCAGGTATATATCATACCCGTTGACTGACTCGCCGGATGGGTCTTTGATTTTGCAGCCCACCAAACCGATATCGGCGACAAAAGGGTGGGAGCAGCCGTGGGGCAGCCCGAAACGGCAATGGTCAGCGGCTTTTCCCACTCCGGGAAACGCTGTTCAAGACTTTTGAGCAGCTGTTCGGTGAACTCCTTGGTTTCACTCAAGGCAAACTTGCAATAGGTCAGGCCGGTGCAGGCAGTGCTGTGCAGGCGCAACGGGCCGGGAGCCGTTTGCAAATCAAGAGCATGAAGTCCTTCAATAACCTCGGGCAGGCTGTTTTTTTTCAGGCCCAATAGCAGCAAATCCTGAGTCGGTGTCAGTCGGACAAAGTCAATGTGATGGTGTTCCATCAGTTTGATCAGCGCTGAGACGGTTTCAGCCCCCAGCTTGCCGCTGGAGGTTTTGATGCCCAGCCCGCAAGTCTTCCGATTATGACTGTTAAAAGAGCCATAATGGTGTCGTTGGGCCAATGCCGTGAGCTGAGGTGGTTGCCCCGTGCCCAACACGAAATCAAGCTGGTTTTCAAGGGCGTCGCGGAATTTCTCCAAACCCCAGTTTTGAATTAAATGACGCAACCGGGCCGCTGATCGGTTTTCGCGATTGCCATAATCGTGAAACAGGTGGGCAACGGCATCACTGACCGCTAACACCTGATCTGGCTGACAAGTGCGCTCAAGACGTAGAGCAAATTGTCTGCCGGAACTGAGTCCGCCGCCGACGTAAAGGTCGAAAACAACCTTGTCGTCCTGGGGAACCGCGACGAAGCTCACATTCTGAATCTCGTGGCGGATGCAGTGGAGGTGGCATCCGCTGACGGCAATCTTGAATTTCCGTGGCAGGTTGATCAGAGCCCGGTTGCTGTCAAAGTGTTGGTTGAGTTGTTTGAGTAGTGGTCGAACATCGTACAATTCATCGCCATGGTGAAATCGCCGGTGATAAAATACGAAATCACCATGGTGTCGATGGTGCCGGTAATGCGCCAGGAGATGGATTTGACAACACTCTGGGCTGCTTTTTCTTTCACGTTTTCCTCCTGAAATTTCTCTTGCTGTCAAATGGAGGACATCGTTGTCCGCGTTATAGCCCTGATTCTGCCCATTGCCGTGTCAGTCGTGCAGCAATGAGCCAGCGCATTTTCATCGAACTGTGACAACACGACATCACCTGACCGACCTGGTTGGAACCCTGGTGTCGAACGGTCATGATATACGGTGCATGTGCTGCCATGATGTTGCCCTTTCTATAGCTGATGAAAATGCTCAGGTATGTGGACCTGATGATACGTTAAAAAAGTTCGCAGCCCGACTTACACAATGGCGGGGCTGTCGTGTTGATCACGACAGATGGTGCGATTAATTGAAAGAGAATGTTCTTTCTTGATCCTGATGCCTATTCTGAGAAGAACGCTCAGGAATGTCAACTATATAGTTGATTATTTTTGTCGGATTAATCGTTGCAGGATTGACATAGAAACATAGTGATAAAGGAATGAGTGGAAGCTCTTTGTGTGAAAAACGATTAAAAACAGGATTTTGAAAAGGTTTAATCAGGTGAAGGAGTAGAGGTGGGTGGTGACTAATTTAATTTTCATGAAGTAATAAAACTGGAAAAATTAAAAAACGGGGAGCTGACAGCGGACAACTCCCCATGAAGAATCAGTTCTTTTTGACAAATTCCGATTTCAGCTTCATGGCGCCGATACCGGGAATTTTACAGTCAATATCGTGATCGCCATCCACCAGACGGATGTTTTTAACCTTGGTGCCGACTTTGACCACCAGAGAAGAACCTTTAACCTTAAGGTCTTTGATCACGGTGATGCTGTCACCATCTTCCAGGACGTTGCCATTGGCGTCACGGATCTGTTTTTCCTGTGGCTCTGCAGACTCATCGCCCTGTTGCGGCCACTCGTGGGCACACTCGGGGCAAACAAACATCAGGCCATCTTCATAGGTATATTCGGAATTGCATTTCGGGCAGTTGGGTAAGCTCATAACGGTATCCTGTTTATTTTGTGGGTAAATCAAAGCAGCTCGGATCATACGTTGTGCTGCAGGGAGCCGCAAGGATTTTCTTGAACACAATCAACCCTGTTCGTGTGAAATGCGTCCCTTGAACGTACGTAATGTAAATTTTTGTAAGCAACGCAGGAGAATCGTGACAACAGCGGTATACTGTTTTCAGGCTAACCACTTTGATGTCTGTTGCAGACCTCTCGAGAGATTCCGGAGGGCCCCATGAAACAGTCTGGTTTATTACGTTACCCACATCGCATTACAATTATGTGTCTTCTTCTTTTGCCCCTCGCGGTATTGCCGGTCAGAGCTCAAGACTCTGATGGGCGTTACCATTCTCAAGAACTCGCACAAATGCTGGCTCCCATCACTCTGTATCCTGATGCGTTACTGTCGCAGATTCTTATCAACT